>JABZKE010000018.1 GCA_015257445.1 Nanosynbacter sp.
GAGTAAAAGCTTGATCAATAGTCGCTACCACACTATCACGGGTAGTGCCGGCCTCACGCGCAACAATGGCAATATTTTTGTGTGCCATGCGATTTAATAGACTGGATTTACCAGCATTGGTTTGGCCGATGAGGGCGACAATTGGAAGCTTTTTCATGAGTTATATTATAACATCGAATATAGAGTATGTAAAGAAAAACCCTAAGTTAATATCTCAAGTGCAATGCTAAGAAGTAGAAAAGAAAAATAACTAATAAGTAGATTTTATTAAGGTTTTTGCGAATTCTGGAATATTAATTACTTAGCGAAATGGGTGTGTTTAGCTTTCCATTGTTTGAGCTTAATAGTGGTCCAGAAAAAGTAGAGGCCAAGGGTGATAACTGAGAGAAAGAACCATTTGATCCAGTTCCCTAAAAGTTGAAGAGCGGTACCGTCGAATTCGAGGCGACGACCGTTAATGACAGTATGAGAAGCTTCCCAGCGATAGAAAAGACAGTAGGCCCAAGGAAGACCAAGCCCAAGTGTGAAAGCTACGATTAAGGTTGAGATGATGCTGTATCCGATAAACTCAAAAATATTGCCGTCAAAGTAAGATTTTTCTTGTTCCATATGGTGCTCCCGTTTATGAGGCTATGATACGGATGGCGGGCGGATTAGTCAAGGTCTTAGAACGGAATTTTGAGTTAAATTCTTTTGATGACTTTTTAGACGATTTTTGATTCCTTTTATGGTAAAATAGAGGCATGCCAAAAATCACTTTCTCTCATAATTTTTTGTGGGTAAATTTTCGAAGGAATTTTACTTTGCTATTAGGACTTTGTTTGTTAATTTTTATTTTTAATCTTAATTCTGCTGCAGTTTTTGCCGTGCAGACGCCAAATTTATCGGTATCAGTAGATAATGCTGCGGTGAATGTGAATGGTAATCAAGTGATTAATTCCGTGAATGGCACTACTGAACTACCAATAAATTTAACGATAAATACGACAAATAAAACTGGCTATACGGCCACGTTAAATACGGAAACTAACGAGACGGCTCTAGTAAATTCGGGATCGGCGAGTGGCGCGAAGATTGGCTCAATCACTGGATCTAGTAGTATTCTGAATTTGCCGGTAAATACTTGGGGTTTTAAGACATCAAATGAAACTAATTATAATCCAATTCCGTCCCTGGCGACTCCGACGAATATTTTTCAGACTACAGAAAAAACCAATGGTAATGACGTACGTGGTTTAAATATTGGTATGAAGTTGAGTCAGAATATTGAAAGTGGTAGCTATGATAATAAGCTGATTTTTTCGGTGGTGACGAACCCGTATGTGGGGAAAGCGATAATGACTGAGGGGCCGGATTTTAATAATAAACTGAGGAGTTTAACAGCTTTTGAGACGGTAACAATGTCTCGTTTTAAGCGAAGCTCCGTGCCACCAGCGATTTCTATGAATGTAAAAAATATTGAGGATGAAACTTCAGATTATGGGATTAAATTATGGATAGATCCGGCTGACAGTACAGCATATTATTATACTGAAGCTGATAAAGTGTATTTAAATGAAGATAGTAATAGACTGTTTTATTGTTGGAATGGTGAAGAAACAGTCAGCAATATATCAGATATTGATCTTTCTGGTTTTGACACGTCAGATGTGATGGATATGGGTTTCATGTTTTCTGGAATGAAGAATATTACTTCATTAAATCTTTCCAATTTCGATACCTCACGTGTAACAAATATGCGTCAGATGTTTTATGAAATGAATAGGCTTACTTCGCTTAACATCTCTAATTTTAATACATCTAGGGTTACAAATATGAGCGAAATGTTTTACTATGTGAAGAGACTTACTTCGCTAGATCTTTCACACTTTAACACTTCACAAGTAACAAAAATGAATAGTATGTTTTATGGTATGACTGGCATTACTACACTTGATCTTTCCAGCTTTAATACCTCTAAAGTTACAGATATGGCCTGTATGTTTAATAGTATGTCTCAACTTACAAATCTCAATGTTTCTAGCTTTAACACCTCTAATGTAGTGGGTATGTTTGCTATGTTTCATAATGCGAGCAGTCTCACTACGTTAGATTTATCTAATTTTGATACTTCACGGGTGACGGATATGGAAGGTATGTTTGGTGGTATGGGTAGTCTTGTATTGCTTGATATTTCAAACTTTAATACTTCACAGGTGACAAATATGACCGAAATGTTCTCTCTTCATCGATATCAACCTGACGATTACTTAAAGATTTATGTAAATAATGATTTTGATACATCAAAACTCACAAGATATACCGGTATGTTTACTGGCCGTAAAAAGCTTCGCGGTGGTAATGGGTCGTATTTAGCTGATCCATCCACTGCGGATAAAACCTGGCTTCGCGTGGATCGACCGGGTGTACAGGGTTACTTTACGCGCAAACCTTAGTGTCTGAACAAATTATTTATACAGATGTTTGGTTTGTTCTATAAAGAAATCTCCAATTTCGCCGTAATGTATATGGTTATTTAACTCTTCGATATCGATTAATTCATAACCAATTACGGAGCCGTCTGGGTCATTTGTGAATTCACCGAGTTTTTCAAGTTCGGCGTAGACGCGAAGTTGAAAACCTTCATTTCCCTGGTCGTCATAAACCCTTTGATAGCCGAGCGGAAACCAGGATTTGACGGCCATATTTAATTCTTCTTTCGCTTCGCGATTAATAGTTTGAAGAATAGACTCATGAGATTTTACTCCTCCACCCGGAAGATTATCTGAAGTATGCGCATATTTTACGATAGGGACTAGATTTTGAAAATTACCGATAATATAAACTTGTGACCAAGGTAAATTGGGGATTTTTTGTCCGATTAAACTATAAAAATCTGTGTGATATTCTACATTTTTATAGACGAATTCGCCATGAAGTGTCGGTGTTTGCATAATTTCATTATAAAACAAAAAAAGACATAAACGCCTTTTCTCAAAATGGTGATTCCGGCGGGGTTCGAACCCGCGATTTTCTGGATGAGAACCAGACGTCCTGGACCACTAGACGACGGAACCGTGAAATAATAATAACATTTTTTGGTTACAGTCGCAAGAGCTTAATTAGTCGCAGTCGAAGCTAGCGTCGTTCCATTCGCAGTCGTCGATTGGGTCGAAAAGATGTGAGTCGGTGTCGGAGTCGGTGGTGCGGTTACGTAGGCGAAATTCTTCGTCTGACATATCACCGAGATCGTTTTCGTCACCTTCGTCCTCGAGGTGATCATCGTCTGATGGATCATTTTCTTCGTAATTCTGGAAGTGGTCTGGCAAATCTTCTTGGAAGGCACCAGAGTCCCAGGAATCGTTCGTGGTGTCTGGATTGTCTTTTTCGGAAACCCAGTTCATTTTACTGTTTGGTTCCCCCGCGTTTTGATAAAATTTTGCCATAATCGACTCCTTTTCTACTATTATGTCAGAGGTATGTGGGCTTGTAAAGATGTATTAGGGGGTGAGGTTTTAAGCTTAAAAATGTCTCAAGTAAAAACCCGCTCACTAAAATTTTTGGAGTGAACGGGTTTTATTTTGATAGATTTAATCGTGAGAGATTGCGGTGTGAACGCGGTTCAGACGAGCCAGGGTGCGGTTTTTACCAAGCACACGCAAAGTTTGATGCAGTGCTGGGCTAAACGGCGCAAAGCTAACTGCGATACGAATTAAACTGAAATAATCAGCAGGCTTTTTGCCGGTGGCAGCAAGTAACTCATTAAGTTTTGCTTGAAGATTTTCGTCGGTCCAAGCATCTTCTGCGACTTCGTTGAGCTTTTCGATAGTGAGTTTAAGTAGGTCACGATATTCGGTCTCGGAGAGTTTCTTGAGGAATTTATTATTATAAATTAAATCAAGATCGATGGTTGGTTCTTCGAAGAAGTAGGTGGTCATAGTACGCAAGTCGGAAAGAGTTTTCAAGCGGTCATAAATGATGCTGAGCACGGATTTTTTATAATCGTCGGTTTCTTGATCAGCGGATTCTGGCCAGAAATTAAGTGGTTTGAAAACTTGGTAGCGAGAAAAATCTTCGGAACCAGAAGTGAGACAGGTCTTGGCATAGAGTGCATCAATTCCCTGTTCATCAGCAATTTTGCGAATCCATTGGCCATTCATCCAGAGAATCTTTGTCTCGTCGAAACGAGCGCCGGAGTTTTGAATGCGGGAAATTTCAAATTTTTCAATCATTTCATCGATTGAGTAAATTTCTTGTTCAGTGCCGTCATTCCAACCAAGACAGGCAAGGTAATTGAACATAGCTTCTGGGAGAAAACCATCGTCACGATATTCGGTGACGGATTTGGCGCCATCGCGTTTACCGAGCTTTTTATTGCCGGTAGGAGCGAGGATGTGTGGCATGGAGACAAAAAGATGACGAGGTAATTCTAAAGCGTCGTAGAGGGCCAGATAATTCGGTGTGCTAGAGAGATACTCGACACCACGAGTAATGTAGGTAATCTTCATTAAGGTATCATCAACAATGTGAGCAAAATTATAAGTAGGAAGACCGTCTTTTTTGATTAAAATAATATCATCGAGAACTTCTGGGCCAGTTTGCATATCACCCATCACTTCGTCGTGCCATTCGTAATGCTTTGGGGTGGTTTTGAAACGAATTGGCAGACCTTCTCGCCATTCTGGTGGGTTGGCTGGACGATGATTGCGGTAAAGATAAGGAATTTTTTGCTCGTTGTCGATTTTTTTGTATTCTTCAATTTTTTCGGAAGGAGTATCGTCGGCATAAGCTAGACCTTTTTCGAGTAGTTTTTTAGCCCAAGCGAGATAAATATTCTTGCGTTCGGTTTGATAGTAAGGCTCATCTGGGCCGCCCACCATTGGACCTTCATCCCAGTTTAATCCGAGCCATTTAAGAGTATCAAAAACTAGTTCGGCGGCACCTTCCACGAAGCGACTTTGATCGGTATCTTCAATGCGCAAGATGAACTGACCATGATTTTGTCTAGCGATTAAATATGGATAGATAGCACTACGGACATTGCCGATGTGAATATAGCCGGTAGGGCTGGGTGCAAAACGAGTTCTAATTTCCTTATTCATAATGGCTTAATTATACCACTACTAATAAGAGAAGAAAAACTCAGCATGGTTAGCTGAGATTTTGAGGGATTGAGTTTTTTGAAGTTCTGGGATATTGATGTGATTTAGAGTGAAGTGATAATGTTCTTAAGTTGTTTTTTACTGAGACTACCAGAGGTGGTATTGAGCTTATATACAGTTCCGCCATTCACCCAGGCAGCGTTGGATTGGTACATGTAGATGGTGAGACCCTGTTCACGAATGGTGTCGTATTGTTCGCCCCAGGTTGGCTTGACGTAATTATTTAATAAAGCATTGCTATCCCAAGGGAGTTTTTCTTGGTCAAGAGTAAAACGAGTTTTGTCTGGTCCGACAAATTCAAGGGAGAAGGTGTTCTTTTGGAAAGAAGCACTGCGAGCGGTGAAGTCGCGTGGCACAAAGGATGGGTAGGAGGCGCCATTTTGAGCGGCGGCAACTTTGGCGCTAATATCTGGCATGCTGAATTTGAGAGTGGCATAGAGTACGCCCATGCAGCAAATCGAGCTGGCGACAGCAAAGATGAGATGTTTTTTGGAAACTTTTGGTTTTTTAACCATGATTGGAGCAGATTTTGGCTTAGTCTCTTCTTTCATGGCAGACATTAAGGCCTTGGAGTTTTGGCGGGATTTATTAGTAAGTTTTTTGGCGGAGAAATGTGAAATCGTATCAGCTTCGCGGCGACGTTCGGCAAGAGATTGCAGAGGTGCAACTGTGGAACGAGGTTTAGTAGTGGCGCGCACTAGGCGAGCTGGAGTTGGTTGAGCTGCCGGAATGGCTGGCACAGCCGGAGCAACTGGTTTGGTGAATGGAGCAGACGTAACCGGTGTCTTTGGGGACGTAAAGCTTATCGGGGTGGATGTTGGTTCTGAGATATTGAGCGGACCTGGAATGGAAATAGGGGTAGGCTTGGCAACTGGGGTAGGTTTAGAAAGATTGAGTGGGTTAGAAACCGGGGCGGGTGCAGAAAAATTAAGTGGTGTAGTAACTGGGGCTGGCGCAGAAATATCTAACGGAGCAGAAATTTGGATGCGAGAAGTGGCAGGACGAGACTTCGGAGTGGAAATGGCTTGAGTATCTGAAACTGGGCGCATGGTGGCATTATTTTTGAGTGATTCGCGAAGTGAATCAAAAGAAATGGTCATTTTTTTCGTGGTGGCAGTAGGGGCTGGTGTGGCATATGAGGCTGGGGCTGGAGTACGAATGTCTGAGACAGCAGAAAATTCATCAGAAAAGACAATTTTGCGAGGGGCTTTAACGAAGTGGCGATTAAGAGTGCCAGAGTTTCTGACAGTAATATGAGTGGCACGACTCTGAACGCGCTGGTTCGTTAAATTTCTTTCCATTTTTCCTCGCTTATTTTTGTTTAATTATAATAATAATACTTATGCAAATCAATAGTGATTATGTTTGATTTTTTATAGAGGTTGGTGTGTTATAATGTTGACAATATGGATTTTGATAAAGAAAAGCGAAATCAGTTAATTCGCGTAGTTATAGTAGATGTAATTTCATTTTTTGCCGTGATTTTCATGGTATTTATTTTAGTGGCGGTAGTAAAAGGCTGGCGATTAAATCGTAAACTAGAGTTTGAGCAATACGGCATGGTGCAGGCGGAATCTTTACCTACAGGCGCCAAAGTGGTGGCGGATGGCCGCGAAATTGCGGAGACTAATATTTCGAAATTACTCTCGGCTGGTGAACATGAAATTGTTTTAAGGAAAGACGGATATGATACTTGGAGTAAGAAAATTTCGATTACGGCTGGTAAGCTCTTACGCTTAAAATACCCAAGATTATTTAAACAGTCTCGAGAGACGGAAGTCTTGGCAACGGAAAAAGATTTGAGTTTTTTTGAGACAGCGACGAATCACCGAGCGATTTTATACGGTTTGAAAGAATCGCCAAAATTTAAGTATGTGACGAATTTGGAAGGTGATACTACTACTTCAGAATTTGATGTGACGAACTATACGAGTTTCGTGTCGAACGGGAAATTTACTGGTAGCTTGAAGAAAATTATTTGGAATGAAAATAGTGAAAAAGCGGTGGTGAATCTAGTTTCGGGCGAGGCCTCAGAGTGGTTGTTGTTGAATTTTAAAGAAGCTACTAAGAGCGTGAATTTGACTAAAGTAATCAGTAGTTTTGTCGATAAAGACATTGAGAAAATTGCGCAAGAAAAGAAGCTTGAAGCTAAAGAAGCCGAAGCTTTCATGAAGGCAGAAAAGGTGAAGAATGGTTATGTGATTTCGGAAGTGCAAATTTCGGATGGACAAGCCACGCGTTTGATGATGCTGATCGACGGGAAAATTCGAGAAGTGAATTTGAATGAGAAAATTATTTACGAAACTATAGTGACAGATGTGGCGAAGTTTTCAATGTATGGTTCGGAGCTGGCTTTTGTGAAGAAATTAAATGCGGATAAAAAGTTTGTAATCAGTATTTTTAAATTGAGGGATACGGGCGAAATTAAGATTGACGAAGTTGATGAATCGGTGGGGTTAAATCAGATTTTCGTGAACCTAACTGAATTTTATGGCGAAAAATATCTCAATACGGTAATCGGGCAAAATTTGCGTGTTTATAATACAGATGACTATCCAAATCATGATAGTGAAAATACTAACTTGAATTTGTCTTTGGAAAAAACCTTAGAGGCGGTGCCGTCGGAATTTTATACTTCCGCGAATGGCGAATTCTTTATGGGGGTGAGTGGTAATAAGGTGATGTTGGTAAATTTGGAGCTAATGGAGCTTTTGCAATTCGAGCACAAAAATAATACGATCAGACAATTAGATTATTATTTGATGTTTGATGTGGTGGATGGTAAGATGCAAGTTTATGATTTTGACCACGATAATCAACGTACGATTTTGGAAAAGGTAGCCGACGGATTCGACGCGGTGATTAATCATAATAATCGTTATCTCTACTATGTAGGCACAAGTGATAATGGATTACAAATTAAGCGCGATAAATTATTCTAAGATTAAGTAAAAAATAGACCTGGAATCAGGTCTATTTTTATGGCATGAGATATCTTGTGGAGTCTAGGCTGAGAATTTTTATGTAACGCTATGTTATAAAAATAGACCCGTAGTGGTGGGGTCTATTTTTTGGTTGGTCTTTAATGGTTATTGGTGAGGAAGCCCCAGATTTTTTGAAAGAATGGCTTCTCATTGGCTGGCATTTCGGAAGAAGCATTGTTCCCTAGTAAGGCGGTGGTAGAATCAGTGTTGGTCGGAGTAGAAACGGCTTTTTCTTCGTAGGTAGGGCTAACTTGTTCGGCGGTCACTAGTAAACGGTAGCGGTCGGATCCGAGTGGCGTACAGGTGATGAGGGTGAGAATCGGTTTACTAGTCGGGTAAACTAATGCGGCCACATCAGTTGGTTCAACGGTTTGTTTCTTCGTCACTTTATAAGTGTAACGAACCGAATTGTAATTGACATAGATGAGGTCATTATCTTGCAGGCGTTCGAGGCCGGAGAAGATAAATTTGTATTGGTTGTTACTGTAAATATCACCGGCGGAGTGGCCAGAAATGACGAGATTTCCGACTTGGCCTGGGAGTGCATCGGCGCCCGGAATCTTAAACTGGGCTACACCATGATTCATTGCGTTATCAATAGTGGCCGTGTCATTAGCAATGTTAAAGTGCGCTGGAACGTCGATATTGAGTTTCGGAATAATGAGTTTTGG
>JABZKE010000019.1 GCA_015257445.1 Nanosynbacter sp.
TTCCAGCACATCGAGCTTACGCGCAATATCGCCGAGCGTTTCAACCATAAATACGGTGAAATTTTCACCATTCCTGAAAACACCGAAAATCAGGTCAAATTCATGTACGGTGATACCCAATCTTTCGCTTTACGTATTCGCGACTTAATGAATCCAGAGAAAAAAATGAGTAAATCCGCCGATTCCGACAATAGCAAAATTATGCTCGCCGATCTTCCAGAACGCATCCGCAAAAAAATCATGTCCGCCACCACCGACTCACTCGCTGATATTAATTTCGATTTCAAAACCCAGCCAGGCATTTCCAATCTCTTACAAATCCTCGCCGCCATTACCGACACTTCACTTCGTGATCTCATTACTTCCTGGGAACACCGCTCACAGTACGGTGAACTTAAAAAATTCGTCGCCGAGCGCCTTGTCGAGCACATTTCGAATTTCCAAACCAAAGTCCAAAACATCACTGACGAAGAAATCTACCAGTTACTTGAAGAGGGTGAAAAATACGCCAACCAAGTCGCCAACCAAAAACTTCTCGAAGCCCAAAAAGCCGTCGGCCTACGCTAAATATTTTAAAATCCAACGCATCACGCAACATTAAAGCGTTTTAAAATTTCATAAACCTCAACCTGTATTAATTAAGGAGAAAAAATGAGTCGAGAACTAGAATTAGAACTTACCTTCCTTGCCAAAGAAATCCCAGAGGGAATTAAAGAGGCTATCCCGACTCGTATTACCGATGTTTACATCCCAGACACTACCGAACACTCACATCTCCGCCTGAGAAAACGCGGTAATCTATATGAAATCACCAAGAAAACTCCCGTCAAAGATGGCGACGCCTCTGAGCAAATCGAACAAACCATATCTCTTACAAAAGATGAGTTCGAAGCTCTCGTTAACTGTAGCCAAAAGCGCGTTTCTAAAGATCGTTACAATATTATAATCGAAGGCCATAATGCTGAAGTAGACGTTTTTCAAGATCAACTTAAAGGTTTAATTCTAATTGACTTTGAATTCAAAACTATTTCCGAAAAATCCTCCTTCAAGACGCCAAGTATCGCCTTAGCTGATGTCACTCAAGAAAATTTTACCGCCGGCGGTGTCTTAGCTGGCAAATCTTACCAAGACATCGAACCAGAATTAGCGAGATTCAATTACTCAAAACTATAAAACATGCGAGTCAAAAATAATTACAATCAAACCCTTACCAACATTGGCGCTTCAGTACAAAAATATTTTGGTTTACCGCAAAAACATTCAGGCCTACCGTTGATGGATAAGTTGTTAGCCACACACAATCCTCAAAATGTTGTAATTATTCTCTTGGACGGCCTAGGCTCTCGTATTCTCGAACGCGCCTTGCCCGAATCTGCTTTTCTTCGTCAAAATTTAAAACAAACTCTTACTACTGTTTTTCCAGCCACTACTGCCGCTGCCACCAGCTCAATTCGTACCGGCCTTAATCCTGTAGAACATGGCTGGACTGGCTGGACCGCCTATATTCAACCTATTGATAAAATCATTACCTTATTTTTGAATACCGAAAAAGGTAATGACGAAACTATTTGTACCGACTATCTCGCAGTCAAACCACTTCTTGTATCTGAGACTATCCCCGATCAAATTAATCAATTTACCAAACATAAGGCGTTAGAAATTATGCCTTTTGGCGATGAACCATATACAGGATTCGGGGAGATGATAGAAAGAATTAAAGACGAAGCGAGCCGACCTGGTAAAAAATACATCTATGCATATAGTGATGAGCCAGACGCCACCATGCACGAAAAAGGTCCCGATTCCAACATAGTGAAAAAAATTATCAAAGATCAAAATGACCAAATCGCTGAGCTTTCAAAATCACTTCACGATACTCTCTTGATAGTCTTAGCTGACCATGGTCACATTAAAACTAAAACATTGTATCTCGAAAATTATCCAGATATTCTAGAGCTCATGACACATAAAACTTCCATTGATCAACGCGCCGCCGTTTATAAGATTAAACCCGGCAAGAAACAGGAATTTCGTCGTCGCTTCAACAAGCATTTTGGTAATTTTTACACTTTATATAGCGCAAAAGAAGTTAAGGATAGTAAATTATTTGGAGACGGCCCCAAAAATATTCTTTTTGAGAGTATGTTGGGCGATTTTCTCGCTATCGCAAAAACCGATGTCGCTATTACAGCTCCTGGCGACCACTATCATGTATCTCATCACGCCGGCTACACAGATGATGAAATTCTAATACCCTTCATTGCCAAGTTTTTACCTTAAATACTCCACTAGGTTTACTTTTTATCGATATCCCTCTTTGTTGCTTAGTATTGCACTTGAGATATTAACTTAGGGTTATGATTGACATTTAACCATAAATGTTATATAATGTCGGCAGATTTGGTATACCCCGAATAACTTACACTTGCTATTCTGGTCATACCAGAATAGCCCTTTTAGAAAGAGGTGAATAATATGATGAACAAAAGTTTAGTAACCATGTTGACCGTAGTAGCGATGTCTTTTTCCGCTGTGAATTCCTTTGCCGCCGAAGCTGGCGTTTTGGGTTTAAAACCAAGCGCTAACCAAAGCGTAACACAGAACCAGAGCGGTAATACTGGCGCTACGAACACGGATGTTCAAAGCTCGCAGTACGATACTGTAAAATATCAGTATCCTGCCCAGCAACTGTCTGCAGAAAACCGCCAATTCGATAAGTATGATTGGCACTTATTTCAGAGGTTCGACAACCACGAGCTCATGTATAATGAGTGGGCTGAGGCAATGAACTTCCATGCTGACGAATATTCTGCAAACGTCTTTCATGACAATCCAGACGGCACAAAATCCCGCTTCTTTGATTTTAGGGAATCAAGCCTTAAATACTTCGAAATCGAATGGCTTGGAAGTAGTGGGAAAAAAATTTTTATTGCCGATAATGATTTACATTTTAAGAGGAATGATACTGTAAATACATACATTCCAATCTCTTTGGCTATCAACGTTTACACAAAACCCGAGAATTGTTGGCCATTTAGTGGACATATTACAATACCCGGGTCGCACGATCATAACTGGAATATAAACCCAATAGGATTTTATCAAGAAACTTTTTGGCATAACGTCCAAAATGGCACGTTAACTCCGGAGGAAAGCGCTTTGTATGATGCGCAGTATGGAAAAACTGTAGACCCGGTCAAGCTTTACTATCCAAGCAGACCAATCTACGTATCCGGCTGGTGTTTAACTGACATGGCGCAGAATATTAAATTAATTAATAGCTGTTTTAAGGATGAGGATCCTGAAAATTGCTCTGCCTATGTATATGAAGTACATAGAATGTTTCAGAGCATGAGCAGCATGAAGAAACTAAATTAAGGACACCTCGATCACAAACCACCCAAACTTTTGGGTGGTTTTTATTTACTTTATTTTATTATTCTTATGTTAATATATAGATATGAAGGCAAAAAAATTTCTTGGGTTTAAATCTACTTATCAAAAAATCTTATTCCTAGCATCTGTAATTCTTTTTTCCTTGATTTTTGGTATACATCTTAATCAAAATATTTTTGCCGTAGACCCGCCAAAACCACCCCAAACCGGCAAACATGATGGTGGTAGTGGCCACCCAGTAGAGGGTTGCAGTAAGAGTATTTGCTATACCATACATCAAACATACTCAGGGGTTACTTGGATTTATTATGATTTCGCAACCATGGGTATACCCGAAAATAAACGCGATAGGATTCCTTACAGTACTTTTGCCAATACGCCTGCTGCCGGATACCCAAAGGAAAATCAAATTTTGCCTACAGAAAAAGGCGATAATGCCGTCACTGGCTGCGGCAAACACCCCGGCGTTTTTATCCTCGGCTATAACCGCTATTATCGAAAAACTAAACAAGCGACTGGCGGTGTGGCCATACCATTATCCTATAGTGTATATCTATCAGAGTCGGACCCAAAATTTGTTATAGATATGGACGGTGGAGGAAGTCGTAAATCAATGGATGAAGCTTGGAGAGAATACACTGGCGCAAAATATCTCGGTTACCCAGACCCGGAAAAACTTGCTGACTGGAATCGCGGGAATTTTTCCTGGTTCTGTGCTTGGAAAACCATTCCACCTACCGATGATCATCATCCAATACCCACATCTGGCGTCACTTGTTCTCAACTCCCCGGTAATTTTGGCGCCTATTATAAGGGCAGCTCTGCTGGCGACTCCGGCGTGATTAATCACTCCTACTCTGGCACTCTCGGTCATAATTCTTGGCAAAAGAATTTTCAGGGTAAAAATTTCGTCTTCGCCAAGCCAGGTGATCGCGTCCAATTCTATGAAACTTTTTGCTTTCCAGTTCAGCAAGTTGGCGTCCAAACGGGAAGCGCGAGGGTAAGAGGGCAAGCTCCAGCGCCTAGTAAATTCCAGATTTTTGCCGAAAAAAATGGTAGTCAAAATAATCGTTATAATTTTGGCGATTCCAAACTTCATGATGGTGAATATCATACAATCGGCAATGGTAATCCTACCCCGTTCACCGGCAGTGGCATTACCGCCGAAAATTACGGCTTCACGGCTTATTCACCAACCCAAGATGCCTCATCTAAATATGCCTGTGAAACTAATTACTATCGAATCTATGCTCCAAATCTCACCGTTGGCTATCAAATACCAGGTTTCACTCAATATCAGCAAGGCTGCAGCTCTGCCGATAAGACCGGTTCCACTACCGAAGTTGGCACCGTAATCTCTCAAGGTATTCGCTATAATGATCTTCGTGCTTGGTATAACGAATATACAAACTGGACTGGCAAAGCCGACGAGCAAGGTCATCCAGCAGAACATGCCAATAGATATAAATTCAATTCTTTTGACGAGGCCTACGACATTAATAACGAAGATACCATGTGGGGAAGTCAATCTAGAAAGGTAACCAAGCAACAGATACAGATAGGAACCAAAGAAACTGGTGGTCATTGCGATAGTAATGGTCATTGTACGGGAGTAAGGACTCGCCCTGTTTATGATACCAAATACATCTATAGCCGTCTCTATCCAGACGATACCGTCAATACCACTTCACAGGGAGAAAATAATATAGTTGAGAAAAAATCTTCCGTCTACACCCCATATAATTTCAACACTTCCATCCATAGCTATATCGAATCTTCCGAAGGTGGTGTTGGTTTCATCGGTAGCAAGATTAATATTGGTGCCAATTATGGCGTCACTACTCGTGCTAACGAATTGATTTCTAAAACTCCATATGCCACCCATACTCGTCCCGATCAAACCGTCAAAGTTTATGAAATGATTGTCGATGAAAATTACCCGGAATCCAAACTTCAAGAAGAAACTCGCTTTAGCGATAACACTTGTAGTGGCACTGAGCAATGCCAACTCGTCGACACCGTCAAAGGTACTATCAATGCTGCTGGTAAGTTCACTGGAGACTCCCTCAATACCGAAACCTATGAACGCACTATCCCAGACAATCTCCCCGGTGCTGGCCTTGGTAAAAAATATTGCACCCGCTCCGTCATCTGGCCAGCCGCATCCCACGACTCAGCCGAAAACACTATCGAAAATAACACCAGTGGCTCCGCAATGAATGGCGGCAATAATCAATATCACATTTCCGCTGCCTCCTGTGTCACACTTGCCAAGAAGCCAAATTTCCAAGTTCTCGGTGGCGGAATTTACACCAATGGCTCCATTATTACCTCTGTTTCCAACAAAGCCGTCGGTGGTGGTCTCGGCGCCTACCCATCTGCCGCTACCAAACTTTTCGGTTCCTGGACTGAATTCGGCGCACTAGCTGCCGGCAAAATTTACGGCTTCGGCACTGGCGCCATCCAGGGCTACGAAGAAAACTATAATTTTAACCTACCAAATGGTGGCGCAGATTCCGCAAGCAATCAAATCGCCTTAAGTCCACTCACGGTCTCGAACCATAATAAATCTGGTGAATCCGGCATCTCTCGCATCGGTTCCGCCGTTCTGGCTCGTCTCAAAGCCCGCTTCCGCGATACCATTATCCGAAATTCTTCTATTACCATCACCAGCCTCACCTCTAATGAAACTTCCGCCAAGAACTATCTCGGTTTCTCCCAGCTCTATCACCAGGGAGACACCAGCCTCAGCGCCATGAATAGTACCGCCAATTTCTATCAATTCGATCGCGGCGGCAACCTCATCGCAAGAAGTAATACCACTGGTGAAAAGCTTATGAATACCCTCGCCATGTTCGTCGATGGTACTCTCACGATCGATCGCAATATCACCATCGCTCACGAAACTTACAATGCCGTAGACGATTTCCCACAGGTCCTCATCTTCGCCAAGAAAATTAATATCACCAGTAATGTTACTAATGTCGATGCCTGGCTAATTCTCGATGAAGATTATGGCGACAACCAAATCGATACCTGTTCCGATAACCACTATCCGAATGCCCTATCTTGCAACGAAACTCTCACCATTACCGGCCCTGTTTTTGCTAGAAAACTTGTCTTAAATCGTACCGCCGGTGCCCACACTGGTGGCGGCCGTGCTGGTGCCCATCCACTTCAAACCGGCCCGACCGGCACCCACTACGCTGAAGGCTCTATCCACCCAGCCGAAGTCTTCACCCTCCGTGCCGATGCCTACTTCTGGGCCTATCGCCAATCCCTCAGTGGCGGCCAAGCCTATATGGTCTACTCTCGCGAAATCGCACCAAGGTATTAGAATGCCCAATACATCCCCACAGCACCCCAAATATATTCGCCCACTCTATACACACAAGATCACCCCAAGATATTAAACTCCGGATTTTTCTCTATACAAAATCCACAAATTATGTCATAATATATAGAATGTTAAGAACTGGAAAAAAATTTAGTAAACCTTCACTTTCACGCGTCATTAACGGCGATGTCACCATGAAGGAAGTTGACATCAAAAAACCACGCCACCGCCTGGATCACTTTTTGGTCGAGAAATATCCAGACTACAACCGCAATACCTTACAAACTTTCATCAAATCCGGCTACGTCACGATTAACCAAACTCCCGTCACCAAGCCGAATACCGCGATCAATGAAGACGATGTCATTGAGCTAAATCTTCCAGATTTTCTCAAAGATTCTAACGCCAAAGCTACCGCCATCGAAAATCTTAAACCGAAAACCATTTACGAAGATGGTAATGTTATTGTCCTCGAAAAACCAGCTGGCTTACTTAGTATGGCCAAAGGCGCCGTTACATTAGAACCAACCCTCGAAGATTACGGCCTACTCGTCCACCGTCTCGACCGTGATACTTCCGGTGTAGTAATTTTGGCGAAAAATCCAGAGACTCAAACTCTGCTTCGTAAACAATTCCAAGATCGTAAAACTCATAAAACCTACTACGCCATTATCGAAGGCGCACCAAAATTACCTGCCGCTCGCATCAATCTACCAATCCAACGCAACCTCAAGCATCCTACCACTTTCGTCGTGGAAGCTGGTGGTAAAGAATCCGAAACTTTCTACGAAGTAAAGGCCACCAAGAAATTTAGCCTTGCCGATGTCCAGGAAATTCAAAAGCTAATTCAAGCCCACTCCGATTATTCCGGCAAAGAATTCAAAGCAGGGAAGACTTACTCTCTTGTCATGCTTCGCCCAACCACTGGTCGCACTCACCAACTTCGCGTCCACATGAATTATCTCGGCACCCCAATTGTTGGCGACCGCGTCTATGGTTCAGCCAAACCAAACACCACCGATCGTCTCTACCTACATGCCGCTTCTCTCGAAATTACCATTCCAGAAAGTCGTCGCGTTACTTTCACCACTGATCTTCCACCAGAATTCCAAATCTTTAATCAATAGAATACTTCAAATTCACTTCGTAAAACCCGCACCTTTAGCGAGTTTTACTTTTTCCTAAACTAAGTTAACACTTCTAGTGGGTTTTACTTTTTCTAAACCAAGTTAACACTTCTAGCGGGTTTTGCTTTTTTCTAAACTAGATTAAAATAGAAGTATGTATTTCGAAAATCTCTCAGAAATCCCTACCCTCGCCGCCGCCTATTCTTCTACGATTTTTAATCTTGAAAAAAATCCTAACATTCACACCACTTATCTCATTGAGCCAAACGAAAAAGATAATAATAAGATCCCAGTTGAAGCTATTCGTGAAATTTTAACCCATATAAACAGTATTCAGACTTCAGACATTTTCGTCGTCATCAATCATGCCGAAACTCTCACTCCCAGTGCCACCTCCGCTCTCCTTAAAACTCTCGAAGAACCGAAAAATCATTATCATCTCGCCCTTTTTACTAAAACCCCCAACCGCTTACTCGACACCATCCGTTCGCGTTCCGCGATTTTCTATCTCAAAGAGAAGGATTACCTAAAAACCACACCCGAAGCCGACCCCAAAATTTTCGAACTTGCCAAAAAATTACTTGTAGTAAGCGCCAAAGATCTCCCACCCCTCGCAGACGAGATTATCAAATCCACCCCGAAAACCAACCCTAATTTTTTCTATCAAATCCTCGATACCACTATTGAACTAGCCGAAAAATCTTACTACAAAACCAAAAATCCTATCTTCCTTCAGAA
>JABZKE010000020.1 GCA_015257445.1 Nanosynbacter sp.
GCGGACATGGCGGATGTGAAAAAACTCAGTGAGGCTTATCCAGAGGTGGATGGCTTTATGATTGGGCGTGGGGTATTCTTCAATCCATATTGTTTTACTAATCGTAAACCAGTGGGGTTGGGTGGAGAAGTTGAAATTCCGGAAATTATGGAACTATTTCGTTTTCATCTAGATGTCTTTGATGCGAGATGTCGAGAATTAGAGGCGCGCGACTCGAGGTATCCGTTCGAACCTTTGAAGCGCATGTTTAAGGTTTATGTGAATTCTTTCGATGGAGCTTCGGATTTGCGCGTAAAATTGATGGATTGTAAAAGTACTGCAGAAATTCGAGCGGTGCTGGATGAATTTTGTGCAAAATTGTAACAAAAAAAGAGGGTGTAATTCCCTCTCTCTAGATTAGTTAGCCGCAATGTGCCAAGTCAAATCTGTAGCATTAAACATCAGACGACATTGCTCCTTTCCGACTAAGACATCGAAGACGTGAATCGCGGTATTGCCGACGAAACGGATGTGAGTGCGGAGTAATTCCGTCACCTCAGACTCTTCGTAGCCACGTCGCTTGAACGTCAGCGGCTGGCACGGAGTCATTTGATAGCCAAAAAGGGCCATCACTTCGACACGTTCTAGATTGTTAAGATTAGTTTGGTTTTGCATAAGTAACTCCTAAATTATTTAAAATAAGAGTCATTTATGTGAGCCCGATTTATTGGCTCCTGGCTAAAAGTATAAATGACGATACTTAAAGCTAAAACATTTTCTCATTGCCAGTGACCGAAGTGTAGCAAGATACTTTAATTTTAGCATAAAAAGTATGTTTGGTGCGGAAGATAGGTTTAAAATAAATTAGTTTTTATGGTAAATTGGCAGAAAAAATGGGAGGCTGGAGTGCCTCCCGAAAAGCGTGAAAATTGCGGGTTGATAGTAATATTTACTGATATTTTGGGAGAAGAATACTAGCGAGTAGTAGTTTTTCAGGGAGCTAGTATTCGATATCAGCAATTTTTTTGGATTTTAATAACCGAGTTACAGGTGCTATGTATGATTAATCTATGATTAATCGTTGTAGAAGCCTTGGTCTCTAGCAGATTCTAGCATGACCTCAATTTCCGAATCCCGGGCTTTCTGGAAATAATCTGGATTGTTCTTGTAATCTTGAACAAATCTGCGCACATCTCCAGGTCTCCAAGAATCGTATCTTGTGCCATAAACATCGTTGGTAATAGTAACACTCATGTGAAATACCCCCTTTCACAAAAAAGCAATTTTCACGTACGTCAACCTAAATCCTAGTTAGATTAGACGGTTTAATTCTACCATAAAAACATAAATATGTCAATGTTAAAAATTGACAGGATGAGAAAAAAGTTGTAGAATATAAGAACTGATTAATATTAATTAGTGTGACTTTTTAAGTAGTTCTTTAAGAGGAGGTTTCCGTATGGAAAAAGATTGCGAAAATGAAGTTTATGTTGCTAATGGTGAAATTCGTGTACTAATCATTGCAAGAATACTTTCTTGTTTTGTGATTTTTGGATTATTGCTTGGTGTAATACCTATGCCTGTGTCGATAATTCTAGTGTCATTGATGTGGTTTGTAAATTTTAGTGTGGGTGGCTCGATTATTTTTGAGCGTAATTGCTTAGTTTGTCTACATGTCGATAAGTCACAGAAAATGATAACTATTTTTTCTGAAATGCTATTAAGCGCTTTTATTTGGGGATATTTTGCTTATTGGCTGAATTTTTGGCTATTGTTGGTTCTATCGTTACTTGCAATTTTAACAGTAGCTTGGACAAATTTAGATCATAATATGAAGTATGTGGATTTGTATGGTAGAGGAATTAATGTTGCAGTTGAGCTGGCGAATGGGAGATTCATTAACTTGGCTATAGTGCCAATGTTTGTAATTTTCGGTTCAGTCTTTGGTGTGTCATTTAAGTTGCTATATGTGATGATTATTGCTGTGATACTCTATTATATTCACAATAGGATTTTAATTGAAGTCACTAGACTATAAGATATAAATCTCCTGGCACTCCAGAAATGGGGTGCTATTTTTTGGATTTTGAAAAAAGTTTTGTTTTATTCTCATTTTTTAAAAAATCTTATGCTAAAATAAAAATAAAATTCGGAGAGAAAAAGATGGGCAGAAAGCATATCAAAAATCGGGTATATCAAAGAACCGAACGAAAAATTTTTAATGCTTTGGCAAATATATCAAAAGATAAAAGCTTGGCCGAAATTCAAATATGTGAACTTGTCAGAGTAGCTAAGATTGCCGAGTCGACATTTTACGACCATTATCGTAATTTGGCAGATTTAATGAATAAAAATCGTGCTGTTTTCTTGAAACATTTGGAGGATGAAGTAAAAACAAATTTTCAATTAGAGATGAGTATGGAACAATTTTATGAAAAATTGTTCATTTTTTTATACAAAGAAAATCGTTTGGAATTGATGCAAATGGATTTTCATAAAATGATGAATTTGGCGCTGTTTCGAGTGGAATTTAAGATGTTAATTTATCGCTTCTGGAATCGCTATGATCCGGAGTTGATGGAGGCAATCTACGACCATTTTCTGGCGGATTTAGTGGCGGAATTATATCGTTGGCGTCGCGAAAAATATCACAAAAATTTTATCGTGAAGCATGCGCGAAATTTGGTATATTTGACGAAAAATGCTCCGAAGTTTTATGTAAATCTGGCTTAGAAATAAAATGTTCAACTATAGAAAATGTAGGAATAAAAAGTGACTTAGCGGTAAGATTCAGGATTTATGAATTGGCGCTATTCGATACTTGTAATTTCACCATCTTTGAGATGCAAGAGACGTTGATTTTTAGAGCCTCGAAATTTTAGGGTGAGGTCACGCTGAGCAAGAATAAATGGTCCATCAATTAAGGCGTCGAGGGTTTTGAAAAATTCCCATTGGTCATTCTGTTTTGCTTTAATTTCTTCATAAGTATAGCCAGAAAATGACCAAACATTCCAACCGAGCTCTTCTTTGACGAATTTAGCAATTTCAATACAAGCTTCGGCTTGGAGTGACGGTTCCCCGCCACAGAAAGTGAGGCCAGTTTGCCCCTTGAGGGAACGGAGTTCTTGTTTGATATCTTCAATATCAACGAGAACTCCCCCCTCTTCGTCCCAGGTTTCTTGATTTTGGCAGCCTTCACAGTGAATAAAGCAACCTTGGGTCCAAATCACGGCGCGTAGCCCGTAACCATTGACGATGCTATCGTGTTCAATCGGGCCGGAAAGACGGATATGGGTTTTATCAGAACCAGGGACGCGGGACGACATTTAGGCCTTTCCTAGAGATGACTTAGCGGTATGCTTGGCGTGTTCGCGGGCGGCCTTTTCGGCTTTGGTGTAGGTGCCAGAAACATTGTGTTTGACACGGTCATGTTCTTCAGCGCGTTTCGCATCATTCCAACGATCAAGCGAGCCTACAAGGTAGCCAGTAATGCGACGGAGACGTTCAAAAGGAATCTCTCCTTCAAGACGACCACAAGATGGGCAGCGTTCGCCTGGAATAATTCCAGAAAAACCACAGACTGGGTCGCGATCGACTGGATGGTTAACTGAGCCGTAGCCAATACCGGAATCGTGCATCTTGCGAATAACAGCTTCGAAGGCTTCGATGTTTTGTGATGGGTCGCCGTCAAGTTCGACATAAGAAATATGGCCGGCTGGACAGAGTGCGTGATATGGCGCTTCAATTTCGATTTTTTCAAAGGCTGAGATTGGGAAGTAAACTGGAACATGGAATGAATTGGTGTAGTAGTCACGATCATTTACGCCCTCAATGAGACCAAATTCTTTGCGGTCCATTTTAGTAAAGCGTCCGGCGAGACCTTCGGCTGGGGTGCCAAAGAGGCTAAAGTTGAGGTGATATTTTTGGCTATATTCATCACATCGCTTGGTCATATGTTCGATAATTTCGAGACCTTTTTTTCTGGCTTCTTCGTCTTCACCGTGATGTTTGCCGAGCATAGCTTTGAGGGTTTCGGCAACACCGATAAAGCCAATAGAAAGTGAGCCGTGCTTGATTACATCGCGTAGGGTATCGTCTGGTCCGAGTTTTTCGCTACCAAACCAGTTTCCCTCACCCATGAGAAATGGGAAGTTGCGGACGTGTTGATTAGCTTGGAACTCAAATCGTTCGAGTAATTGGTCGGCAACTAGGTCCATTAATTCGTCGAGCTCCTTATAGAAGCCTTTCCAATCTGCTGTTTTACGCTCCTTTAGTGCGATGCCATGTTTAATGCTAAGACGAACTAGGTTGATGGTAGTGAAAGATAGATTACCGCGACTGGTTGCGATGCCGTCGGATTCTGGAAAAATGGAAGAGAAAACGCGGGTGCGGCAACCCATGGTAGCGATCTCAGTATTATAGTCGCCTTTCTTGTAGTACTTGATATTGAACGGAGCATCGATGAAGGTGAAATTTGGGAAGAGACGCTTAGAGGAAACCTCCATGCTGCGTTTGAAGAGGTCGTAATTTGGATCTTCTGGGTTATAGTTAATTCCCTCTTTGACTTTAAAAACGGAGATTGGGAAGATTGGTGTTTCGCCGCGACCAAGACCGCGTTCGGTAGCTTCGAGAAGCATCTTGGATACAAGTCGGCCAGATTCGGTGGTATCGGTGCCGAAGTTGATAGAGGTAAACGGAACTTGGGCACCAGCACGGGAGTGCATGGTGTTTAGATTGTGAATGAAGCCCTCCATGGCTTGGAAGGTCTGGTTTTCAGTATCCTTCTTCGCTTCATCAATGACAATGGTTGGAATTTTGAGAGATTTTAGGGTTTCTTCGTCACCGTATTTAATATCTTCTGGAATAGTTATATCGACTTTTTTGCCAGAGAATTCGTTATATTTTTTAAGATTAGCGCGAAGGGTTTTCTTGAAAGTTTTATCAACGCCTGGTGCCATAGCATAATCGAAATTTGGAATGGCTTGACCACCATGTTGTTCATTCTGGTTAGCCTGAAGAATGATGGCAGCAAGCGCAGCATAGGAACCAATAGAATTTGGCGTACGGAGATGCCCATGACCGGTATTAAAACCGCCATTAGCAAAGAGTTTTAATGGATCAGTTTGGCAGCAAGTTAATGTACCGGTGGCATAGAAATCTAGGTCATGAATATGGATATCGCCACGGTCATGAGCGGCACCAAAACGTGGTTCCATGAGAACAGATTTGGCGAAAAACTTAGCACCTTCGGCACCAAATTGAAGCATTTTACCCATAGCGGAGTTGCCGTCGACGTTCGCATTACTACGCTTAATGTCTGAATTTTGTTTGGCATCAAGTACGGCAATGGTGCGATAGGCATCCATGAGGCTGGTTTGAGCCATGCGGCGAACCGTGCGCTCATTGCGGTAAGAAATATAAGCTTTGGCGGTTTTCTTATAACTTGATTCCATGAGAACTTTTTCAACAATATCTTGAATTTGTTCGACGGATGGGGTTTTCTTTTGGTCAAGTTTTTCAAATTCTGAAACAACTTTTTCAGCTAGGCGCTTGGCGCGTTCTTCTTTGAATTCTTCAGTGGCAGCACCAGCTTTTTTGATGGCATTGGTGATTTTTTCGATATCAAATGGAACAACTTTTCCATCTCGCTTGACAACTTTTTTGAGCATAAAAAATAAATCTCCTTATTCTAACAATCTTCTCTTTTAGTTATTTTTGTTTGCTTTTTACGCTATATATGTTTTGGCAATTACGCTATATATAGTGTCTATGCTTATTCTATAACGCTATATGTAGCGTGTCAACATAAAATTCATTGTATTATTTAGACATTTTATGTTATAGATGTATAATATTCAGAGATGAGAAAAAAGTTGAATAATAATAAAGTTATTATGCCGGAAAAGTGCTGGGTGGGTGATTCGCAGAAAATCTGTTACAGGACTCGTGAAGAAGCCGAGGTGGCCGCTATGGTGGCGGCGCATGATTACCACGCGCCGGCCCTTTCAGTGTATCGTTGTGAATATGGCGACCACTATCACTTGTCTTCTCGGTAATTCTTGACAGAAATTTAAGGTGCTGTATTTTAACACATCTACTTAGAATACAGTCTTCTCTTAAGATATCTAGGCATGCCAGAGTCAGGTACGGCTGGAATAAGTTTTTTAGTATCCTTATCTTGGGTAGTTATTGAATCTGGCTGTTTCTGGTGATTAGATTTTTCTTTTGATTCTATGCTCGAATGAGATGAATGATCTTCTTGGTGATTTTTTGTGTTAGGGGTATCGGAGTTATTGTTATGGTTTTCATTATTTTTCTCGGAATTAGAATGCTTATCTGGTTTAGATTTATTATCGGTTTTTTGCTTATCGGGCTTTCCGCTCTCTGGATCCTTTTTATCTTCGGACTTCTTTTTGCCTTCGGATTCCTTTTTATCTTCGGACTTTTTATTAAAAATGCCACGGAGTCGGTCTGTAAGATTTTCAGTTTGTTTTGAAAAGGCGTTATGTTTTAGAATATCTAATTCTCGAAGTAGGTCGCCAAAATGATTGTCTTCTGGTTCTTCTGGTGGTTTCGGTGGCTCGGAAGGGTCGGGATTGGTGGAGTTATTCGGATTGCTCGAATCGTTGGTCTTATTGGAGTCGCCTGAATTGCTTGGATTATCTGAATCTTCCGAATCGTCGGTTTTATCTGGTTCGCTATCCTTGATTGGAATGTTTTGCTCTTCGGTTTTATAAATCCTAGCGTCATCGCCGATATGGTGGATTAAAATATGATGAGCTTTGGTTGGATCGAGTTTGTCAAAATTTAGGCTGTCGCTGGAAGTGAACCCTTGAGCCACACCGTCAATAATCAGTAGTTTCTGTTTGGTTTCATGGTGATAATTTGGGTCAGAAATTTTAGTCGGAAGTGGGGTGATTTCAGCACGCCATTTGCGACCTTTGAATTCAAGTTCGACGATTTTTGGTCTTAAATCTTCAAATTCGACAAATTTAGTAGCATAGTGTTCAGGATCTTGCTGTAAGCGCAACGGCTTATCGGTATAGGTATTGGTGATGCTAAAATTATTACCATCAAAGGTTACAGTATAAGTTGGAATATCGCCATTTTGAGCATGAGTCTTTGGCTTATTCTCCACTAACTCTAATTTTTCATCGATGAATTTTTCACTAGCGGCGTTACTAAAATAATGACCATGCATATCAAGGGTAAAATCATAAACCGAACTGGTATATTCTGACCTACCACCATCGCCATTGATGATAAACGGTGTGAGATGTTTAGCCTCTAAAAGATATTTAAGCTTCTGGATGTACTCACCACTAGCGTAATCGAAATAGATTTCGGCTGGAGTAGAAAGGATAAATCCTTTAGTGGTATCATGTTGAAGCTTTTGTTCGGACGAAATTTGATAGATTGCTTGGTAGAGGTCAATGATCGATGCGTTTTTTACGGAGGTATTAGACTCGTCGTAATATTGTTTTAGTTGCTGCTCTAACTGAAGTAGATTGTCGGTGTTGGTATTAAAATCTGTAATTTTTTGATATTTGGCAAAACCATGATGGTCGGTAGCGAAATCTACTTTATAGATATGAAAAAGTGCATACCTATGTTTTCTGGATTCGATATTGCTAATTAGTTTTTTGTATTGCAAAGACAAGGCGGCTGGATTGGCTTTATTAAAATTAATGGCGACAATATATTCATGATCGATACTATTGATTTTTGGATGAGCCAAACGATCCTGGAGCTGCTTAATAAAATATGGCGAATAACCAACATTTAGAGTGCCAGGTTTTGCGAGTTTTTTGGCGCCATGTAGAATTTGACCAACTATATGTGCAGATTCGGCGTAAGCATCGCGGTCTGCATAGGCAAGATGCCCTGAAATAAGGTTTTGATGGATAAACTGGAATTTTCCGAGATTGATTTCGGAAAGACCTAGTGGGTCAAAGAAGCTGCCGCACATAAAATCACCGGAATTGCACCAAGTACCAATTTTCCCGGAAAACTTAGTGTTTGGCAGATAAGGTTTTTGCGCTCCTAGGATGCCATGCTCTACATCACAATCGGGGACATTAATGCGATAATCGGAATGTATACCATGATAACATGGTTTGTCCTTACCTTCTCCTTCTGGGAGATGTAATTTAGGATCGCCGAAAGTTGAGAGGTAGATAATTTTTTCGGGATCAAGTGTGCGAATGGCGTGACTCATCACTATGGCACCTTGAGAATAGCCACCTAAAATAAATTTGGTGTTCGGACAGCGATGAACGACCTCTTGATATAACGCCTGCATCTCTTTGATGCCAGTGGTCACACTATTATTAAAATAGTCATTTTTGCCAGCATTAAAATAGGTATCAGTGATGGCTTTTAAATTTTCAACACTTACCGCAGGATATTGATAACCGTAACGGTTTGATTCTCCGAGATCATAAAAATCGTAGGATTTATTTGCGGATTGTAGTA
>JABZKE010000154.1 GCA_015257445.1 Nanosynbacter sp.
AAATTCTTGCGCCAATTCATAGAGGTAAGTACAAATTTTATTTGGCAAAAGTTCTCGCACAGTTTCTTTCAAAACATCTGGGTACTGAATCAATTTCTTCATCAAATTACGTTCATAAATCGAAATGTCCGCGAGATATTTTGCTTCTTTTTCCGCCGAATCATTTTCTAAAATTAAAGCCTCAGCCTCCGATTCAACCTTATTTAATTCTCCACTAATACGGCCACTGAAGATTTTACCCAAAATTTTCTTCGCACGCACTGCCGAATATTGCAGGTATGGACCAGAATTTCCCGTCATCGAAACTGACTCTTTTATATCAAATATGATATCTCCGCCAATTTTATATTTAGCTAAAGCATACTTCAGGGCGCCCATCAAAACTTTCTCGTCGCTCGATTTTTCCATCGCCTCGCGTACCATTTCAATCACATCAATCGCGCGTAAGAAGTTTCCTTTTCTCGAAGACATTTTTTCATTACCTGGCAGTTTTACCTGACCATGTGTAATGTGTAAAGTCCTACTCGAAAGCTCTGGCGCATATTGCGAAATTGCCGAAAGCACCACTTTCATGTATTCAATAATGTCGTTACCAGTAATAATGATTGATTTATCAAAATGAAAATCTTTGTATTTCTCAAAAATCAAACCCGTATCTTTGGCTTCGTAAGTTGGCAGGCCATTATTATTAATAAATACCCTGGTATGAAGTCCATGCTTATCTCCGCGGTAAACCACCGCGCCATCCGACATTTCATACACGCCGTTCTTTAGCTCCCTGCGCACGGTTTCCAAACCAGTCTTCGCCACCGTCGATTCAGGGTAATATTTATCAAATTTCACCTGCAAACGCTTATAAAAATTCTCAAAATATTGGTAACTATTCTTACGACCCCAGAAATAAAGTTCCGCTACTCTGGCGCGTTCTGGATTGTTGCTATAATCCGCTCCTTCCCCCGCTTCCGCAATCTCGAAAATCATCTTATTTAGCTTCACGATTTCTGCGTGCGCCTCTGCGTCATCTTCATCCGCCCTGGTACCAAATACATAACATTCGGCCAGTAAATCTGCCACTTTCTCCGGTGATAAATCCGTCGGAATGTGATCAATTTTACGTAGCATACCATACATATTCCTTGCTACATGCAGACCGATATCCCCACCGAAATTTGCGCGCACCACTTTACCACCAGCATATTCAATTACGCGTGAAATCGCTTCCCCCACAATCGAAGTATATAGATGGCCGACATGTAGCACCTTGAATGGGTTCGGATCCGAAAATTCACAAATCACCGTCTGCCCAGAATATGCGTCTGATGATATATTTTTTGTAAAATCTTTTTCGAACTTATCGATATTTTTTAGAAGATTCTTATTACTTAATTTGAAATTCAAAAACCCTGGCCGTGCGATTTCCACTTCTAAATCCGTCTCGCCAAGTCCACGCACAAGCTCCTCAGCAATTTCCATCGGATTCTTCTTTAATGTTTTTGCTAATAACATCGCCACATTTGTCGCGAAGTCGCAACCAGTATTTTC
>JABZKE010000155.1 GCA_015257445.1 Nanosynbacter sp.
TTGCAAAGCCTTGTAATTATGGTTTTATCCCTCAAACTCTCGATGAGGATGGTGATGAACTTGATGTTTTGATGATTACCGATCAGCCTTTGACTACTGGCATTTACATGAAAGCTCGCATTCTTGGCGTAATGAAATTCGTTGACTCTGATGAGGTTGACGACAAGATTATTTGTGTGCCAGAAGATGACCGCAATAATGGTGATAAGTACCAAACTTTGGAAGACTTACCAAAGCAATTAATCCGCCAAATTGAATTCCACTTCAATCATTACAAAGATCTGAAGAAGCCTGGTACTACCGAAGTGAAAGGTTTCTTCGGTGCTGAGGAAGCTAAGGAAGTCGTAAAAGAAGCAATTGCTCGCTGGAACGCTCAGGCCTAATTAATCTCAGGAATAAAAATAAATCCCTGCGGGGATTTATTTTTTATTGCGTTCTATTTTAAATAAGTTTATAAAAACAACAACTCAGTTACTTAGGAAATTTTAGGGTAATTATTAGGCTAGGCTTAACGTTCGTTAATGATGCGCTCTTCGAGATTTCGACCAAGAGGAGTGAGTTTAGTCGGATTAAAATTTTGATTAAGTGAAATGACGATGTATTTGCGGTCTTGATATTTTGGTAGGTCTTTAAACTCGAGGATGGAAGCTTCACTAAAATACGGGAGAGTGTTTGTGGCGGTTTCGGTTTTCAATTTAGCGGAAGCGTAATCGAAGATTGTGGCTTTATTGATGCCGGAAATAAGAGCGAAATGATCGCCGGTGACGAGGAGATGCGCGAAAAATTGATCCCAATTTTCAGACTGAAGATTTTCGGAATTATAAATAAATTTAATAAGTTTTAGGTAGTCAGTCGCGGTGAGGGTGATGTTGTTTCCAGAAATTTTGAGATGCTCTAGGTCCATTTTAGCGAGAAGATTATTGAGTACAACATCGGAAAGTTCAGCGCGGAGAGCATCCTTGCAATTGGTATTTTCGGAAGTGAAAAGTTCATTTATACAATCTTGACGAGAGAGTGCGGTTTGATTTTTGAGATTAATTTGGTCGTCGGAATGAAAACTTCCGTCACTGAGGCGACGATAATTTTCGTAGGCGACCAGGAGACTAACGAGATTTGGGTCAGTGAAGGTTTTAGTGTCGTTAAAGCGACCAACGATATCGGAGTTATTAAGGTCATAAATTAATACTGATGATTCTTCAGTAATCCCCTGTTCGCGACGCCAATCATCGATGAGATATTGTAGATCGATACGGTGCGGTGCGCGTTTTTCGGTAACCTTAGCAATTTCCGGTTTTTTATTTTCAACTTTTTCGGCAGTGTTTGAAAGAAGTTTAAGTAAAGAAACTACGCCAAAAGCGATGGCAAATACGCCAATAATAGTACCGAGTACGATAAAGAAAATTTTGAGAAAACTAGGTTTACTATTTTTGGTGAGTTCTTCGAGATTGATATCGTCTTGCATCTTAAAATTATTTTATCATATTTAACATATGCGGTATAATATTAAGCATATGGGCTTTTTGAAAG
>JABZKE010000156.1 GCA_015257445.1 Nanosynbacter sp.
GTGTGAAGCTTGCGGCGTTGTTTTCGCGCGCGACAAGTGGATCGATTGTTTGTGAATCAAAGAAAGATGAACAAGTTTTTGTGGTTTCTTCAGTCTTAAATGAGTTTGGTGAAAATAAATCGGAAATTGAAGCGGAAATTTCGAATGATGCAAAGGTGGTTCTAAATTCAAAATATTTGAATGATGTTTTATTGGTATTAGATGAGGATGAATTAAAATTTGGAATTTCTGGAAAACTTTCACCGGTGTTAATTCAGAATAAAAATAGTTTCGATTATACACATATTATTATGCCTTTGAAGAGTTAGATGTTAATTGATTATGTAAAATTAAATAATTTTCGGATTCATAAAGATTATTATTTAAAAATTAAACCAGATACGACGCTAATTTTGGGGGCGAATGGCATTGGTAAAACCTCGGTGATTGAGGCGATTTATTTGGTATTACGGGGGAAATCTTTTAAGGCGACCGATAAAGAAATTTTAAATCGTGAGAGTGAATTTTATCGTGTCGAACTAGGTAAAACTGATGGCGAAAAAATCGTAGCGACTTTTGATGGAAATAAAAAACAATTTTTAGTGCAAGATAAAAAAAGTGCGAGGTTGCCAAAGAAAGATAAGTATCCGGTAATTCTCTTTTTGCCGGAAGATATGCACCTGATTTCCACAAGTCCGACGAAGCGACGAAGTTATTTTGATCGGATTTTAGAGGAATTTGATTTGAATTATCACCATAATTTATTGATGTATGAAAAAACTTTGAAACAGCGTAATGATTTGTTAAAAAAGATTGCGATTTCAGAACAAGAATTCGGTCTGGAGAGTGAAAGTGTGTTTTTTTCGCTGAATATTATGCTGAGTAAATATGGTACGGCGATTAATCAAACTAGACAACGTTATATCGGGCGAATTAATGAAAAAATGACGGCGCTTTATCGTTCAATTGCGCAAAATGAGGATGAAATTGAAATTTATTACGACTCTTTATGTGGATTAAGCCAAAATGACTACTACAAGCGCTTAGATGCGGAATTTCGCATGGATTTAATGCGGGGTGCTACGAAGTTTGGGGTGCATCGGGATGATTTTTTATTTAAATTCAATGGAGTGCTGGCGGATGGGACGGCGAGCCGGGGTGAAACGCGGTCGATTATTTTGGCACTAAAATTTAATGAGGCAGAATTGATTGAAACAGAGACGCGTAAAAAGCCAGTGATTTTACTAGATGATGTTTTTTCGGAATTGGATAAGGGGCGACAAACCGCCTTGGTGGAAAAGTTTAAAAACCATCAGGTGATTTTGACATCTGTGGAATAAGTGGTGGAAAAAGTAAGCTATAGAATTAATAAGGTGTTTTAATTACACGTTCGTGTGGCTGATCGATATTTTCACAATTTGTATATTTTACAGTGTATTTAGAAAGATTAATTCCTTTTTGATTGAAATAAGATTCTGCTTTTTTCTTTAGTTCATTTATGTGTTCTTCATGACAAGTATTAAGATCGATTGTTAAAATAA
>JABZKE010000157.1 GCA_015257445.1 Nanosynbacter sp.
CTAGTGTTGGTGAAGAAGTGACTGATGGTGTAGGTCGGTTTGATTTGGTGGCGGTAGCTAGCGGTGAAGCAGAGTTACCTTCTACCGAGAAAGTATCAGTGTCAATTGGTCAAACGGCATGTGCGACATGTGTTGGCTGCCCATTTCTTAGTCAGTGCGTAAAACCTCAGGCGTTAGTCATGAAACAGGAGTCGGAAAGACAGGAGAATGTATCTGATGATATGAATTCTGCGGATGAAGAGGCGATTCCTAATTTGTTGGAAATGACACCAAAACAAAGCTATTTGGATAGACTATTGGCTCCAGATGATTTCGATAGTCTGGATGAAAATGGACGCGGAGAATTGGTGTTGGCGGGATATTCAGAGTCTACCGATTATCAAGAGCCTATTATTAAAAAAGCACCTGAGCCAGTGGTATCAGAGGCGAAGCCCATAGATTTGACAACTAAAACAAATAAGTCAACTGAGAAACTCATACCGCAGGAACGAGAAGATAAAACTTCGACTAACCAGGCGGTTGAAGCTTCGGGCGAGGATGTGGGCATTGAGAAGATAGGGGTGGTCAGTCCTTCGGTGGAGATGAAGCCGCACATTATTGATTCTATTTCTGACGCAGTGCATAATGACAGCAAGAAGCCGGCACCAGAGTCCTTAGATGCGCCGACAAAGACGAAAAATGCGCCGGTATCGGTAGTGATAGATAAGAACACCCAAACCGTTGATGATAATAGCAATTCGCTGGAACATGAAACTGTTTACCCTGCGACTAGCGATAATAAGATTGCCGCTAAGGTTGTAGAGTCTGAGCCGAGCCGAGCAGCAGAAAATGATGAAAGTGCTTTTACGTCAATTTCCGAGCAGCAGCACTTGGCAGCACAATTTGATGCAGTAGGGGCGGATAAATCTGCGATTACGGGACCAATTGACAATTCTGGTACGAAAGCACCAATATACATTCAATCTAACGAGATTAATATAGATGCGACGCCGGATTATAATAATTCTGTCGAATCGACTGACATTGTTGATAATGAGCGGCTGGTTGATACCGCAATAGTTGATGAAGCTAAGGTTGATCCTCCAAACGAGGAGATTGACATATTGGCGGCGGATCAAATTTTCACTGATACACAGGTCTTGTCAATTGAGCAACTTGACTATAGTGGTACGGCGATAGAGCGTAGTCATGGTAAGGATAATGATTTTTGGGCTGAAGAAGATGCGGTTTTCTTTATCGAACGGCAGGAGTCCCCAGTAGTAGAGTCGGAAGCGTCTTCTGCTGAAGCAGTGACGATTGCGCTGCCGGTAGAAACGATTACAGTGCGTGAAGAAACTGATGACTCTGAGCCAGTGGAACAAGTAATTATTTCCACCTCACCGATTATTGAGCCAACACTTGATGTTGAGTCGGACGAGGTGGCAACGAAAATTCCAGAGGAATGTCT
>JABZKE010000158.1 GCA_015257445.1 Nanosynbacter sp.
GAGATTAATAAGGATAAAAAACCCAAAAAGAAACCTTTCATCTTCCGCCATAAAAAACTTTGTTTCTTTTTAGTTTTCTTATTGGTCGTGGGTGGCGTAGGATATTTTTACGGAAACCAAATTATTAGTAAAATCACCGGCGGCAAATCTAACCTATTCGATTTTGTCAGTACCATGGTGAGTGAAAAATACACTCCACTCAAGACTGATGCGAACGGACAGACTAATATTGCGGTTTTTGGTACCTCCGGATACGATATGAGCGGCAACGAAGGTCGTGGCGTACATGATGGCGCACAACTCACCGATTCCCTAATGGAAGTGACTTTAAATCAGGAATCGAAAAACGCTAATATGATTAGTATTCCGCGCGACTTGAAGGTAGGTCGTGAAGCTTGTTATGCTGGTAAAATCAACGAAGTTTATACCTGTGCCAGTAATAATGGTAAAAACGAAGAAGCTGGTGCGCAAGCAGTGATGAATGTACTAGAAACCGTGACTGGTTTGAAGAATCAATATTATATTCATTTAAACTGGGGGTCACTAATCCAAATCGTCGATGCACTGGGTGGCATCGAAGTGACTTTCGATGAAGATATTACCGACTACGGTTGGACTAATATTGTGATTAAGAAAAACACACCAACTACCTTGAATGGCGAGAAGGCCTTGGCGTTGGCTCGTGCTAGGCATGGAGTAGCAGGTGGAGATTTTGCGCGTGGTGAAAATCAACAACGTATTTTAACCGCAGTGAAAGAAAAAATCGTGAAAAAAGGTATGGATATCCCAGCCATGATTTCCTTAGTAAATGCACTTGGAGATAATATCCGTACCAATATTAAGGTTGACGAAATGAAGACTGGCGCACACTTACTTTCAGGGTTTAATTCAGAAAATATGAAGACTCTACCACTAGCTAACCTACCGGATGGCACAACTTACGTGACAAATGCCAGTTACCCAGTACAAGGGATTAATATTTCCTACGTGATTCCAGCGGCTGGGCTAAATAATTACACGAAAATCCACCAATATATTCAGAAGGCTATCACGGAGAATGTAGATAGTGTAGCGACGACTAGAATCTTAATCCTGAACGGCTCTGGTGAACGCGGCGCAGCTAGTGATGAAAAGTTAGAACTAGAAAAAGTGGGCTTTAAGAATATCGAGACAGATAATACACCAACTTCAGATTATCAAGATATAACGATTTATCAAATCGGTGAAAAACCAGTAGCAAAGAAGGGCCTGACGGATCACTACAAGATTGAAGTAAAAGATAAATCTGAGTTGCCACAGGGAGTTAAGAGCCATGGTTATGACTTCGTGATTATTCGCGGTAAAGAAACAACCAAGAAAAGTACGAATTAAGTCTAGCTAGAAATTAGCTTTAAAATTAAAGAGACCCAA
>JABZKE010000159.1 GCA_015257445.1 Nanosynbacter sp.
TCCATCACAAACGAGAAAATATCCCCACCCTTATTTGCCGAAAAGTCGTGCCAAATTCCCTTATCTGGCGACACCATAAACGAAGGTGTTTTATCGACACCCCACGGCGAATGACCTTTCAAAGTCGCACCACTTCGCTTCAGCTCAATATATTCCGATACCACATCTTCGATCGGCAGCCTGGCTCGAATTTCCTCCTTCGCATCTTGCATAACTCAATTATAACAAACCTCTATGCTATAATTAAAGCATGGACAATATGGCTTATCTTCAACAAATCGCCTCTAATTCTTCCAAGCCGAATTCAGGCAAAAAGAGTTCTCCTTTTGGTTTTCTCGATAAAATCATACCTTATCTTACCCTGCGCAATATTTCAATCGCTCTTGGGGCTATTTTCATCTTAATTCTTTTCAGTGTCTTTTCTGGCACTAAAAAAATCGTCGAAAATCGCGATCGCGATAATTTAGTTTCAAGCTTCTATCTTGCCAAATATATGAATGAGGAACTTATCGACAAATATAAGGATTATATGCAATCCTCTGATGTCCGTGGTATTACCGCCTCGCTTCAAGCCGTACTTGCCGAACTTGAATTGAATGAAAAAAATCTTCTGAACTCTGAATTTGGTGTTCCTGAATTAGAATCTACTTACGACGAATCTAATCTTGCTACTACCCAAAAAGAAACCGTCGCCAAAATCGCTGAACAATTCGAAAATGGCCGCATCTCCGCTCGCCTCGACCGCTTCGCCTTACGTGAATTCCCTCTACTTCTTGCCTATTTGATCAATTATCAAACCGAAGCCGAAACTCGCACCACCAATCAAAAAGTCAAAGCAAATACCGTCGAGCGTGTAAAAAATCTCGAAAATATTAAGTCCCAATACGAAAATTTCAAATCTTCCGCTATCTAAAAAATATTCTTCTCAAAAAACCGTATCAAATACTTTAAAATCACGGCATAAAAATAAGTCGCTCCTCGCGACCTATTTTTTCTAAACTTATTTCTGATGCTTGCGAATATCTTTCAAGACTTCAAGAATTTGTTCATCAGTGGTTAGTTCAGCCTTCTCTTCCTGTTCCTTCTTGAATTTACCGATAAACTTGTTCATGATTTTAATGATTAAGAACACACAGAATGCAATGATCAAGAAATCTACCATATTTTGCAGGAAGTTCCCATAACGAATGTGAGCTGCGGAATCTTGACCGAATAGATTTGGGATGGTAATTTCCAAATTGCGAAAATCTACTCCACCTGCGATTAAGCCGACCAGTGGCATAATGATATCGCTTACTAATGATGAAATAATTTTTTGGAAGGCGCCACCGATGATCACACCGACTGCGAGGTCGAGCACACTACCACGATTGATGAATTCCTTAAATTCTGTCA
>JABZKE010000160.1 GCA_015257445.1 Nanosynbacter sp.
CTCTAACATATAACTATCCTTCCCTTTTTGAAACTATTCAAAAGCGGGTGAAAAAATATATTCTAGCCAAGAAAAAATCTTTCGCAAATTTTAAGATCGATTTAATTCATGGCGATGCGCATTTTATTTCACCTTATGAAATAGCTGTAGCGAATAAACGTTATTCAGCGAAGCGCTTTTTGGTCTGCACTGGCAGAAGTATGGATCTTAGTGCGATTTCAGGAATTGAAACTACAAATTACTATTTGCCGGAAGACATCTTTATGCGCGTAAAGAAGCTGCCGAAAATCGTCTTAGTAGTGGGCGCCGGGAAAAAAGGAATTGAAACTGCGGAATACCTAGCGAAGATGGGGTGCAAGGTAATTCTAGTAGAAAAAGAAGAGATGATTCTGGAAGGTTATGACAAAGAAGCGGTAGAGGTAGTAACCAATAAATTGACGTCAGAACTAAAAATTAAGATTCTCACCAACACAAAGGTTGTGGCGATTCAGAAAGACAAAAATGAAACTGTCTCGAATGGACGTCGAGTAGCTACGGTAAAAGTAACAATGAAACGTGGTGCTGATGAGAAGACGGTGCGTGTGGAAGCGATTATTTTTGCGATTAATAATCGTCCAAACGTCGAACTCGGTCTGGAAAATGCGGGGATTAAATTCAGCGAGCAAGGTATCGTCGTGAACGATCAGCTCGAAACCAGTGTGAGCCATATTTTTGCAGCCGGAGATGTGGCCGCGAATCCTTTGAAACAATTAGTGGGCTATTCGACGGAAAAGGCTGCTTACGAAGGAACTCTGGCAGTAAATAATATCTTAAAGCGCAATAAATTAACCCTAACCTATCGCCACTTCTCAACCGTATTAAATACGACACCAAAAATCGTAACCGTAGGCCTAACAGAAAAAGACTGCTTGTCACGTGGTATTAAATGTAAGATTGTGATTGTACCAGAAATCGAAACCACTCATTCCCTAATTGCGGGAGAGAAACTAGGATTTTTGAAGCTGATTTGCGATAAAGATAAAAAACTACTCGGTGCGACAATCGTAGCCAAGAATGCCGATCTCACGGTGATGGAGATCGTGGCTGGCATGTATGGTGACCTAACACTCTTAGAGCATGCCTCAATGCCACATATCAATGAGAGTTTCTCAGATATCGTGAGAATAGCTGCCAAGAATTTGATGTAAAAACTCATACCTACAAGTAGGATGAACTATAGGCGGAGATAAAAACTGTGGCTTTCATTTTTGATATTTAAAATACCAAGATGAGGAGTTTACATAAAAAAAGAACCTGATGGTTCTAAAACTTGGTGGCGGGGGTTCGATTTGAACGAACGACCTTTTGGTTATGAGCCAAACGAGCTACCAGGCTGCTCTACCCCGCGAC
>JABZKE010000021.1 GCA_015257445.1 Nanosynbacter sp.
AAATGTAACCTTGAAACCAATTCAAAATCAAACCAACCAATCATATGTTGGAATTGGCATCTAGAATCACTAAACGGAGATAGATCGTTAGATGATGAAATTTCTCAAAAATATTCTGACCTTAGGTATAAATTAGCAGAAGAGGCAGAATTTCCAGAAGAAACAGTGGTCAAATATTCTATATATTCTCAGGAAGAAAACGTAGACAATAAGAATAAGGAGTTCTTTTTAAAGAAACTGGTAAAGAGTTCTTTATCTGTCTCTGAGAAAAAACAGCTTCTCATGGATTATTTTCACCAGATATCTGGCAGTATTGATGAGACTACAGAGGCTATGATTAATCACGCCATAGACTATGATGTTTTTGAAGCTACCTCTAAGTCTGGGAAAAAATATTACCTATTTGAAGAGTTTAGACTTATTGATCCAGAAAATGCTAATCTTAACCTTATTTGGACCTATAATCTTCTTGGTGTTGACTCTTATTATGAAAAATGATTTCTGATTAACTAAATGCTTACTGAGCCCTGCCATGACAGCAGAGCTCTTTTTTTGATAAAAATAACCCCGATTTTTAGTCGGGGTTATCTTCTAACCTACGGAATTATTTAGTGTTTTCTTGGACGAGGAAGTTTAAGGTTTTCTCGATGGTAAGACGGTTTTTAATGTCTTGGCGGACATTAGGATTTTTCAAACTTTCGAGAGCTTCTTTGGATTTCTTGTAAACTTCTTTGAGCTCATTAATCTTAGCTTCGACAATCTCGTCTTCGACTTCGATTTTTTGGTCACGGGCCAGAATTTGCAAGACTAGAGAAGCTTTAACGCGCTTTTCCGCGAGGGACTTCATTTCTTTCATCCAATCCTCTTCGGTTTGACCGCTTTGCTTAAGGTACTCTTCGAGAGTAAAACCTTGGGCCTTAGCGTTTTGTTCCATATCCTGGCGAATGAAGCGGATTTGATCTTCGATTAAAATAGCTGGTGCCTCAACCTTGCTGGATTTAACAAGAGCTTCAACAAGATCATCTTTGAATTTTTCGTCAGCCTTGACGCGGTTTTGCTCGGTGAGATTTTTCTCAATATCGGCCTTCAAGGCATCAAAGGTTTCGAACGGACCACATTTTTTGGCAAATTCGTCATCGAGTTCTGGAAGCTTAAATTCATTGATTTGCTTGACTAAGACATTAAAGACAGTCTTCTTGCCAGCAAGATTTTCAGCGTGGTAATCCTTAGGGAAGGTAAGTTCGAGATCAAAACGGTCGCCAGTTTCATGACCAACAATTCCCTCTTCAAAACCTGGAATAAAGGCGTGGGAACCGAGTTTTAATTTAAAATCTTTGGCAGCACCACCTTCGAATTTTACGCCATCGAGTGATCCTTCGAAGTCAATCACTACTTCGTCGCCCATCTTGGCAGCGCGCTTGACTGGAGCTTTTTCCGCATAAGCTTCACGCACGCGAGCGATGACATCCATAATATCGTCTTCTTTGACGGCGATGTCTTCGCGTTTGACTTTCAATTTCTTGAAGTCGCCAAGCTTGATGTCTGGAAGAATATCGGCTTCAGCTTTGTATTCGAGGGTTTCATCTGGTACAAACTTAGTGATTTCTACATTAGGGATCATCAATGGAGCTTTTTTAGCCTCTGAAAAGGCCATCGGCACAGTACGACGAACAGCGATATCGGCAGTGGTCGAAGCAAGATCATTAGGATTGATGTGTTTTTCAGCGATTTCGGCAGGAACCTTACCCTTGCGGAAGCCCTGGACATTAACTTCCTTAGCAAGACGAGCCACAGCCTGTTCTTTAGCAGTCTGCAAATCGTTCTTATCTAGAGTAACGGTAATTTCCACCTTAGTCTCAGATATATTCTTTGTAGTAACTTTCATGCCCTAATTATAACATATCGAGAGATAGTTATATTTACAACATTTGCTGTGGAAAACCATAAGCCTAATATTCAATAAAACCAATCAATGGTGCTTCGCGCAAATGACGGACAAAATTAGTAAGCGTAGCGCCTTGTTTGACGCCTGGAGACATAATATTATCTGGGTCGAAGGTTTGGCGAATTTGATGATAAAATTCTTTAATCTCTAAATCAGTATGTGAGCTAGTGATAACACTTAGAGTACGACCTTCAGCAAAGCCACCCGCAAGTGATCCGCCGACTTCGTAGACAATCTTAGCGTAAGACTGCAAGAAGAAAATGAGATTTTTGCGATTCAAAATATCCGTGAGATCGAATTCTGGTCGAATCGAATAGAGATCAGTAAGGAGTGAGCCAAAAACAGGTAGGTTTTGATGGAATTTTTGTTCAAGAGGCTGCAGATTACGCAGAAAATCTGGCAATTTTTCGGCTGGAATCGAAGTCTTATCGACGATGGCGAGTTTTTCTGCTGTATCGTGACTATTGAGGTATAATTTGAGGCCAAAATTAAAATTATTAAAATCGGCTTTGTATTTTTCCTGATCGACGTAGGACTTATCGGCCAAGGGACGTAATTTTTCAATCTCGCGGTCAATCTTTCTAATACGGAAGAAGTTTTCGGCAAAATCTAGATAGATATAAAATTTGGCGGTAGATTGAGCGGTGGCAGTATTTGACTCGAGTAATTTAGCCTTGCGACCAAGACTTTCGAGAGTTTTAAATATGCGACCGTCATAAAGATTCATGGTACGCGGTTCAAGCTCTTTGGCTTTTTCAGAAAAGGCGAGGGCTTGATTAATTGAAGTAAATTCAAAAACATACTGGCGAGTGTGATATTGAATTGGCTGAACCTTTAAAATTACCTCTGTAATAACCCCGAGAGTACCTTGGGCGCCAAAGAAAATTGGCAGCACATCGAACGGCTTATTTTCGCGGTTTACCTCGGTCACCATACGATAACCGGAGCGATTATGGACGGATTCACGAATTTTGGCGATTACTGCCTGATTTTTCTCAGTCAAGTCATAGATGGTGGTATTGGTTTTGGCGTTTTGATCATCTGCTTTCAACTGAGCCAATTTAATACCACGCTTAGTCAGGCTAGTAGTCTGGAAAATTTCACCATTTGGTAAAACTACTTCGATACGATCAGTGAAATAATAGATGCTGCCGTATTTTTTGGCGGCCTCATCGATGAGAGCGGTGGAAATTAGGCCACCGATGGTCTGTTTTCTAGAGGCCACTACAGGAAGTTCTAGGCCGAAGAGTGCCAGTGCATCGTTTAATTCACCGAGGGTGATGCCAGCTTTTACCCGTACTAGACTTTCACGAGTGTCAATTTCTTCGATGGTGTTAAATTTTTCCATGGAAATTAAGAGACCGTCAGTCAGGTCGGCACCCGTAGTGTCGAGACCGGCGCCGCGTACACCAATTGGCAGTTTGTATCCCTTTTTGGCTAATTTAGCACTAAAACGCAAGATAAACTGAATGTCTTCTGCAGTTTTCGGAATGCAAAGAAAGCGCGGCATCATTTCCAAGACGCTCATATCACGCGAATAGGCTGCAAGAATCTCCGGTTTATCAGTGACAAGACCAGAAATATGCGCATTCAAAAACTTCGCAAGTTTATTCATGACCACCCTTTTTCATTAGTAATATTTTAGCATAGGCTTTTTAATTTTTGTAGTTGAATTATTCAATAAATCTGGTTTGATTTTTGAATTAGTTTTACCTTTTCGTCGACCAACTACTGTTTTGAGACTACAAAATTTTCATCAGCTATCATTTTAGCACAACAGGGTTTTCACCAATTACTATTTTAGAACTACAGAATTTTCACCGACTAATTCCTTTAAGCCGGAGATTAGTTCTGGGCTAGCCTCAATGCGGAATGGCATGCGGAGCGGTTTTTTGATTTCGCCATCTTTGAGTACGAGAATAATTTCCGAAAAACCTGGCGATTCATCACAAAGCTCACGAATTGAAGTGAGGGTGGCGGTATTTTGGGGATTTTCCACCAGAACGAAGAGCTTGAGACTGCGCGGATCGGCTTCTGGCGCAATGATACGCTTCGGGGCTTCAGATTCTTCCGATGTGGCGGTTTTGGTTGCCCCTGCAGTGTCAGGCTTGGCGCTCTCAGATTTTGTAGAAGCGGATTTTACGGAAGCGGATTTAGCGGCTGCGGATGTAGTCGATTTCGTGGCGGCATTTGATTTAGTTTCGGAAATTTTTTCACTACTAGATTTTGGCTTTGAAATCGTGACAGTTGGAACATCGGTAGATTTTGGCTTGGCAGAATCTTCACCAGCTGGTTTACGACGGCGGAATTCCTTTTTCGGGGCTTCCGCTGGGTCGGCCAGACGCGTACCGGTGGACTCATAGGAAGAAAGCTTATCATCAGAAAGAACGGAGATGGATTCGGCAATAATTTTCACATCAGAAGTAATATTGCCATCCTTGTCTTTGGCGTTAATACGGCCAGTGACCTTAATTACATTATCGACCGCGAGGCGATCACTATATTCTTCATAGGTTTTCGGAAAAACGAGAAATTCCAGCTCAGACGTCTTACTCTCGATTTTCACGAAGGCCATCTTGGTATTAGATTTGGTGAGAATGGTACGAATATTGGTAATAATACCACCGACAATTACCTGTTTACCATCATTTTCCGGGGTAACTAAGGTAAACGGATGAGTTTGCTCTTCGAAATAAGTATCGTATTTATCTAGTGGATGAGCAGAAAGATAGAGACCCATCAAATCGCGTTCCCAGAGAAGTTGATCTTTTTCGGAAACTTGCGTAGGAGATGGTTGAATGACAGGTTCTGGAATCGAACCGGCGTCACCCATCATCCCGAAGAGGTCGGTTTGACCAGAGGCCTTATCTTTTTGGACTTTGGCTCCATAAGCTTGGATGTCTTCGAGGTTAAACAAAAGATCAGTACGGTTATGGAAGCGATCAAAAGCGCCAGTCTTAATAGCGGATTCCCAGGATTTTTTATTGAATTTGGAACCGTCGACACGAGCCGCAAAATCACAGACCGACTTGAACGGACCGTTTTTATCACGTTCCGGAATGACGATTTCTTCGACGAGAGCCTTACCCATACTTTTAATCGCAGCCAGACCAAAACGAATAGTGTTTTCCCCACCGACAATACCGAAGTCAGAATAAGATTGATTAATATCAGGGCCAAGTACCTTGATACCCATGCGCTTACATTCGGCAATCTCGATGGCTAGACGATCGGTCCAGCGCATATCAGAAGTCATAAGCGCAGCCATGAAGGCATCTGGATAATGTGCCTTGAGATAGGCGGTCCAATAAGCTACTAGAGCATAACACGCGGCGTGAGACTTGTTGAAACAGTAGTTAGCGAAGTCGAGCAACTGCGACCAGAAAGTTTCCGCCTGCTCCTCGGTGGCACCACCAACTTCTTGGGCACCTTTGATAAACTCCGGCTTCACCTTGTTCATGAGGTCGACTTTCTTTTTACCTACCGCCTTACGAAGCGTATCGGCCTGACCACCGGTAAAGCCACACCATTCCTTGGAGATCTGCATGAACTGCTCTTGATAAATCAAAATACCGTAGGTAGACTTCAAGGCATTCTCGAGACCAGAGTGGAGATAGGTAATCGGTTCTTCCCCATGCTTACGACGAATAAAGGAATCAATAAACTGCATTGGGCCCGGACGATAAAGGGCCACCATAGCGATGATATCTTCAAAGCTACTGGCGCGAAGGTCTTTCAAATAGCGCTTCATACCGGCAGATTCCAGCTGGAAAACACCGGTGGTTTCGGCACGTTGCAAAAGTTCATAAGATTTTTGGTCATCGAGCGGAATGCTGTAAAGATCAACGTCATCGTGATACACTTTACGGATCATACGCAAGGCGTTATTAATCACCGAAAGATTGGAAAGACCCAAAAAGTCCATCTTAAGAAGACCTAATTCCTCGACCTGAGTCGAAGGATACTGAGTAGCCAGTGGGCCTTTCGCGGAAACTTCAAGTGGCAAGAATTTGACCAATTCATCCGGCGCAATCACCACACCACAGGCGTGAACACCGTGAGAGCGAATGGTACCTTCGAGTTTAGAAGCGTAATCGATTACGCGCTTAGCAACCGGATTATGCTCATATTCATGCTTGAGATCGGGAGCAGTCTTAATAGCGTCGGTTAATTTGACATGGTGACCCATCACCGGGTCTGGCACGAGTTTGGCGATACGGTCAGCCTCGGCATATGGCACTTCGAGCACACGCGCCACGTCACGCACGGCGTTTTTAGCCATCATTTTACCGAAGGTGACGATGTTAGCCACGCGACCTTTACCGTATTTTTCGGTACAATATTCAATCACCTCATCACGACGGGTATCCTGGATATCAGTATCGATATCCGGCATGGAGACACGGTCCGGATTCAAAAAACGCTCGAAGAGAAGCCCGTACTTCATCGGATCGAGCTCAGTGATACGTAAGGCGTAAGCCAGAATGGAGCCAGCTGCGGAACCACGGCCTGGGCCATAAATAATACGCTTGGTCTTGCCCCACATAATGAAATCTTGCACGATCAAGAAGTAACCATTGTAGCCCATACGGTCGACGACGCTTAATTCATAATCGATACGTTCAAGAATTTCTGGAGATAATAGTTTGCGACATTCTTCGACCGACCAATCCTGCACTTCTTCCTGAGTTTTACCACCATAGCGAAAAGCCAGGCCACGAAAAACCAACTTATCGAGATAAGTTTTATCGGTCTCACCTTTTGGTACGGGAAACTTCGGAATCAGAATGCGCCCGAGCTTCATGTCGACATTACAGCGCTCGGCAATCTTGCGAGAGTTTTTGATAGCGTCAGGATAATCTTTACCCCAACGATCAATAATTTCTTGTGGGGGAATGACGTGAAGTTGGAAGTCCTTCAGGGTCATACGATTTTGATCAGAAAGATTGGCAGCCGTACCGATACAGAGGAGAATTTCGTGAGCGTCCTGGTCTTCGTGCTTCAAATAGTGGCCATCACAGGTAACGACGAGCGGCAAACCGGTTTCCTTGGCGATTTGCTGTAAGCCTTGGTTGATGCGATCTTGCACTTCCCAGTGAGTCGGTGACTCTGGGTGGCCATGATCCTGCATCTCAAGATAAAAACGGTCTTTATAAACTTCTTTATACCAATCAACCAATTTCCTGGCGCCATCCATGTCGCCATTTTTTAGGCGCACCGAAATTTCCGAGCTAGCACAACCCGAGAGACAAATAATTCCCTCGTTATATTTTTCCATGATTTCATGGTCGATACGAGGCTTGTAATATTTACCATTAATTTCCGCTTCAGTAGCTAAACGACAGAGGTTTTCAAAACCCTGGTCATTCATGGCGAGCAAAGTAATGTGATAACGCACTTTATCATGTGCGGGATCCTTATCAGTACGATTTCTAGCCGCCACATAGGCCTCAAGTCCGAGAATTGGTTTAATGCCCGCAGATTGGCCTTCCTTATAAAGCTCAATCAAGCTCGACATGGTACCGTGGTCGGTGACCGCCACGGCCTGCATGCCGGTTTCTTTGACATACTTAATGAGATCCGGCACTTTAGTCAGACCATCAAGAAGTGAGTAATGCGTATGGTTATGCAGATGCACAAAATCCGCCGGAGACAAGATGTGATCCGGTGAATCTATTTCTTCGCAAAACTTCAAAAAATCGTCGTTATTTGCCTCGG
>JABZKE010000161.1 GCA_015257445.1 Nanosynbacter sp.
CCACTGCTCGCAATGCAAAAGATGTGGGTTCTCCAGAGGTGCAAGTTTCTATCTTGACTGAGCGTATCAAAGAAGTCACTGAGCACGTAAAGGTGAATAAGCACGATTTTATGGCTCGTCGCGGACTCATGCAAATGGTTGGTCGCCGCAAACGTCTATTGAAGTACCTCGAGAAAACTGATTTTGAGCTTTACAAGTCAACAGTTGCCAAACTCGGTCTACGTAAATAATACGTCAATAATTAATACCCCCTCGGGGGTATTTTTTGTGCCTAAAAATTTATCAAAAATCAAAAAATGAAACCAAGAAAAAGAGGAGAACTTCTAAAGCTCTCCTCGAATAAAATTAAAGGTGTGTAGTTACAAAATCTCATGTGTTCAGAAATATCATTTTGTTTAGAAACATAGATAATTTTAGAAATTGATCTGGCCGGATTTCTCCAGCCCTTTCAGAATCTCATTTTCGTTGCGTTTGTAGGTGTTGTATGCCACAAATTCAATGTCTTTTCTTCCGGTGGATTTAATATATTCAGTCAGAAGCTTCCTGACACAGTGTAGCGATGCATCGCATACTATCTTCTCGATTTCTTCCGTTGTCGGGCGTACGGTTTTACGTACAAGCCGTTCAGCTCGATGATTAGGGGACATCCGTCTAAGTTCCTTAATGAACTCATCAAGTTCAGATGGCGCCACGTAGGTCATCTTCACCTTGCTTGAATCATTTTGACTCTCGAAGAGATTCACCTGTTTATCTCTTTTGGTTAACTGTTGATATAAGTAACCAGAACCATTATTTAATACCGGCTCATCATAGAGATTATTCAGCTGAAAAGAGATTTTAGTGTACCACTGCCCATTATATTTGAAGGGGTAGTGAATTATCGCAATATCGACATTCTTGTCGAGTCTGATTTGCTTCTTATAAGGAAGCCAAAAATCTTCTACAAAAGGCGTCACCTCTACTTTGCCACAAGGCACGCCATTCTTGTCGAGTCTCATGCGTTTTTCCTCCGGCAATTTACCCTTAATGATGGCGATTGGGTAAGAAATTTTTGCCGCATCGATTGGATCGTAGTTCGGCTCAATTTCTTTGGATAGCTGCTCTTCAATGTAGACTTCTCTGTGATCGACATTAGTCCAGGGTTTTCGCTGATGCTTATTTTTGAATTTTGCATTCCCATGATTATTGGGTAGCTTCTTTTTTGAAACTACCAATTTCCATTCGTTAGCTGGGTTATTCCGGCTACTTTCGCTGGAATCATCAAAATTCATCTCACGTGCTTCGCTATTGTTGTTATTCATATAACCACTCCTTTTCAAGGTGCTTTCATTGGCGCTGTAAATACATACAGG
>JABZKE010000162.1 GCA_015257445.1 Nanosynbacter sp.
GTTGCTAGAAACACGGTTAATCTCTGGAATAAATGAAATTTTAGGGTTGTTTTCACTTACTAATCTATTCAAAACAGTATTGACGAAATCTTCTTGATTTCGTTTTTTCTTTTCAGATTTTTGCAAAATATAGCAAAACCATCCTAATCTAAATTCGGTCATACGATTTCTCCTTGAGATTTCTGAGATTTTTTACCTGATGAATGAGATAAAAATATTCGCTACACTATAATCATAAACAAAGTCGACAATGTTTATAACCTAAATTATACCAAAATCAAAGGAGAAACCTTATGAATCACACTCAAAAATCAACCTCAAAAGTAGACCTTCCTCAACTTGTTAGCCCCTATCAATTAGAAGTGGCTAAAACACTGAGTGAAGTGATGGCAGATAATCAAGCCTTGGAGCTTCTCGCTAGCGACATTTTATATAAAGTGGGCAATCTGGCGCTTACTCAGACTGAAATACTCAAAAATACGCCAGAAGCTAAAGCCTACACCGATTATATTCTAAAAGCATTCACTTATTACGCTACTGAAAAGATGAAATGAGGTAGCTTTATGATGGACTACCTTATAGCTTTTATGATTATCGTTATTGCCGTATTTCTTTGGGATTGGTTCGAAAAACCAGAACAAGAAGACAAAAAGCACTGTAGTGAAGAAGAAATCGCCCTGGCAGAATTTCTGGAAAAACGGCAAGAAATCAATCAACTTTTCTTGGTTGCTAAAGCAGAAATGCGAAAAATTTCAAGAAAATAGACGGATTGTTTAGACTAGACAAATGGTCAAAATATGTTGAAATATACTACTGTTTCATTGCTTAAAATTCATTCCAATCGCTCTAAAAACTGAAGGTAATGAAATTTAACTTTTCACCAATTTTCTTGTATAAATGGAGGCAGAAAGGAGACCAGCTATGAGAAAACTAATAGTATATATTCTTGGATTTGTTGTTGGTGCTTGGCTTATCAACTGGGCGGTGAAACTCGTTCTGGAAGTTTGGTGGTTCTTGGCTTTGATGGCTGCGGTTGTTTTCATCGGCTGGCTTACCTTTCGTATTATTAAAACTAAAGATTGGAGGTAGAGATGAAAAGAAAATTTGAAACACTATCTTGGAGTGAACTCAACTGGATGCGCCCGTTTAAAATAGATGATGTGAAATCTATGCTGGGTCAACTGGTGGGGTTAACTCGGCGCAAAGCGGTTATTTTTGAAATTCGATTATCTAAGAATCGTGTACGCTATCTATTAGGAACAGAAGAACAGGACAAGCGACATATCAGCCAACTAATTCAATCACACCGAGCTATTCAGTTTTCAAGAGCTCCAAAACGCGAAAAACTTTCG
>JABZKE010000163.1 GCA_015257445.1 Nanosynbacter sp.
CGGTGATTTATGCTGGTTTTTCAATAATGAAAACTAGCGAGAAAATGACGAGCGCGATAAATAGTGCGAATGATTTTGGTGTGAAAATTAGATCATTAAAATCTGAGACTTTTAACGCGGAAAGTTTTGATTTTATTGATAGTAAACTTGGGGTAGAGAAGATTTATCAATACGAAGGGGTGGCTGAACTCAAAAACGGTAAGGTGGTGGCGGGTGAGCAAATGGTGATGCGAGAAGATTTGCCGGGCTACTTAGGAAACGCGGCTATGCTTCAGGCGATAAATAATGTGGAGAAAGACCCGTTATTTCGTAGTGAAGTATTTAAGTTGATTGAAGGGAAAAATATTGCGCGTGGGGAAGCTGGAAAGGTTTTGGTGCATGAAGCACTGGCGAAGAAGAACCAGTGGAAAATCGGTGATAAGGTGAGTCTAAAAGTTTTAGGGGAAGAGAAAGAGTTAGAACTTTTTATTCAAGGAATTTTTACCGGGAAAAAACAAGAAAAATACACTGGTATGTCTTCGGATTTTAGTGAGAATATGATGTTCACGGACTACACGACGATGGTGCAAATTTTTGGCAAGAAAAAACTGGTGACGAGTCTAAAAATATTGGTATCTGATTCCGAAAAGTTGGCGGCATTAAAAACGGAACTGAATAAAAAAAGTGTTCAGCCGGATGATTATGAAGTGGTTGAAGAAGAAAACCAATTTTCGGAGATGGTAGAATCTTTAAATATGGTGAGGCAAATGATTTTCACGATGATTATGGCGGTGATCGGGGCGGGAATAATTGTATTGTCCTTGGTTCTAATTCTTTGGGTGCGGGAAAGGATGTATGAAATTGGGATATTGCTGGCGATTGGATGCAGTAAAATGAAAATTATGGGTCAATTTATCTTGGAGTTGGTATTAACTTCGCTGCCGGCAATGATTTTGGCGGCGATGCTGGGAAGAATTTTTGTAGGATGGATTCTGGGTGCGATTTTGCAGAAAGAGAGCTTAGATAATTTAGATTTAAGCAGCTTTATGACTGATGGTGGGGGAATGGATATTTTTGCGATGAGCTACGGACTTTTGATTTTAATTATCGTTCTAGCAGTAATAGCGGCGTCGTGGATGATTTTAGTGAAAAAACCGAAAGAAATTTTAGCGAAAATAAGTTAGGAGGAAAAATGAGTGTACTAAAAATTAAAAATGTTTCATATGCTTACGAGGGAAATCGGGAGAATATTTTAGAAGGGGTGGATCAGAAATTTGAGCGAGGGAAATTTTATGCGATTATCGGAAAATCGGGAGCAGGAAAATCTACCTTGCTTTCACTGCTCGCGGGATTAGATGAACCGAAG
>JABZKE010000164.1 GCA_015257445.1 Nanosynbacter sp.
AATATTGGGCCACTTTTAAGAAAGCTTGGCACTGTGTTTTTAAGAAGGTACGTTTGCAAAAATGTGACACCAATTTTAAAGACGAAGTTAAAAATAGTTTGCTAAAGAAAGTGGTTTTGAAAAATCCTAAACTCGTCAAACCCCTCAGTGCTTTGATTGAAATTGTTTCCGTGGCGATTGTTTTTGTTACTGTTTGGTCTATTGTAATTGCTATTAAATCCTTGCTTGCGCTTTGGGTTTTTGGTACCTGTAATGTTTCAATGCCAAGCCAATGTGGTCTCGGTGCAGAAGTTTGTAGTATTGATCAAGCTGAGCCAACCGATCCTATCGGTAAAATCGGCCGTAGTTTTGCTGAGTGGGGTGAAATTTTTACCGCCATTCCAGATCATCTCAAAACCTGGGACGCCAAAGATTATATCACCAATGTTTCTATTCCGATGATTACCATGGAAGAGGATAAAAAGCTTGCTGACTATGCGGATTCTTTTGATTCAATCATTAATTATTATCGTGATGGTAGTACTACTAGTGGATCGATTACTGTAGACGTCTTTGATCCAGGCTGTGTGGTTTGTGCGAAATCTTACCAAGCTCAAAATAAATCTGGTTTCTTTAACAACCACTTTACTCTCGCCAATATTTACGCTATTCCAAATGGTGATAAATATAAATTTGAAAATTCTGGTTTCATCCGTGATTATCTCTATGCTACCGTACTTCGTATCAAGGATCTCTCTAATGATGAAATTAAAAACAATTCCGAATTGATGGCCCTGATTATGGCTCCAAATTTCTTGATTAATGAAATTTATAGCGGGGAAGAATCTGGTGTACCAAATTACCAGGCCTTCAATTACAAATATGAAACTGATCAGCTAACCTTCATGCTCGGCCAACATTATAGTTTTTATAACGTTAGCGATGCTGAAGTTCGCATTATTAGTCAGGCTGTCGATAAGCATCAAAACCAAAATATTCCTTATATTAAAATTAAGGAACGTGAACTCAATCAAAACCTCGCTAACCAATTAGAAACTGAAGCCAAAAATATGCAGTCACTGGTTCAGAATAAAATCCGTGCTAAAGGCATACCAGTCGAAATTTACGATGGTAAAAAACATAACGGTCTCTATAAAGCTTCCTCATGAAAAAATCCACTGGTTCTAAATTAGTTTTCTTTAGCTTTCTTATAGTTTTTCTTGGTACGATTATTGGGTTAAAAATCATTAATCAAAAACATGAAATTCCCAAAATCTCCAAGCAAGACTGTCTGAAAAATATTGATTCTTCGATCAGCGGTAGTGACGAAATTTGCACAAAACTTTCTGAGTCTCTCAC
>JABZKE010000165.1 GCA_015257445.1 Nanosynbacter sp.
TGATTGTGAATTTCTTGGTATCGTGGGTCGTAATGGTTCCGGAAAATCTACGCTTTTGAAGCTACTTTCTAAAATTTACACTCCAACTAAGGGTGATATCGAAATCGACGGTTCATTAGTGCCATTCATTGAGCTCGGCGTTGGTTTTAATCCCGAACTCACTGGTCGCGAAAACGTCTATCTGAATGGTGCTATGCTTGGTTTTTCCAATCAAGAAATGGATGCCATGTATGATGACATTGTAAAATTTGCTGAACTTCCAGAATTTATGGACCAGAAGCTAAAAAATTATTCTTCCGGTATGCAAGTACGTCTCGCCTTTTCGATTGCCATTCGTGCCCGGGGTGATATTCTCATTCTTGATGAGGTACTCGCGGTGGGTGATGCTGCCTTCCAGAAAAAATGTAACGATTATTTCGCCTCACTGCATGGTAAACAAACCGTGATTTTAGTCACGCATTCTATGGAAAATGTGATGGCTTATTGTGACCGTGCTATTCTCATTGAAAAAGGTAAAATTATCGAAGAAGGTGAGCCGGCTAAGATTACTGAAGCTTATCTCAAACTCTTCAACTTAAATTCCTAAATCTCTAAAACTAATCGGCTAATCATTAGCCGATTTTTGTTTTACCTCTATTTTTAGTGTGTTATACTTAAATCGTATTTAATTATTCAGAAAGGATTTCTATGGAAAAAACAGCTTCGGAAAAAGCTTCTGCAAGCACCAAAGAAACCACTTCAGTCAAAAACACTGCGAGTGCTGCCAAAGAAAAAATTAATGAAAACCTCGAGAAATTTAAAAAGATCCCAGCCGTTTCTTTTATTCTCTCGGTTTTTAAGAACCCAGTCACTGGCGTCAAAAAGGGGGTTGCAGGTTATTCTGATTTTAATAATAGCTGGCTCCTTCCAGTTATTGCTGCCGGTACCTACACGGTCTTTAATTTAATTTTTGCTATTTTCAGAACCGTTTCTCGTCCAGCTTCACTTTTTGGTACTAAGAAAGCCGGTCTTGATTTTAGTCTCTTAAATAAATTCGATTGGTTCCAAAACACCATCGGTAATTTCCTAATTGTTCTAGCCACTATTGCTGCCATTGCTGGTATTTACTATCTCGCTGGTCTCATTATGAAGAAAAACGAATTGAATTACTTCCGTTTGGTTACCATTGTTTCTGTCGCTTCCTTCGGTTGGATTCTTACCGCTAGCCTTATTTCGCCACTTCTCTTGAATATTTCTGCTCCGATTGCTGGCGCTATTGGTTATGCGGGTATGATTTTCTCCGGTCTTGTGGTTTACGAAGCTATGAATCAAGAACTTGACCTTAAGAA
>JABZKE010000166.1 GCA_015257445.1 Nanosynbacter sp.
TATCAGAGGAATAGAAAGTACTACCAGAAATCAGCTCATGAAGCTTTTTACCTTGACGAAGCGGTGTAATTTGATCATTTTCACCCCAAAGAATCGAAGTTTTTACCTTAATACGAGACGGATCGAGGTTTTTATCAGATTCATGCATGTTGGCTAAAGTTTTTTTCATATTTTCCGATGCATGGGCATAATCAGAGGCCCCAACTAACTTATGAAAAATCTTACGCAGAATTGGAATGCGCCTAAACACCCCAAAGATTTTACTTAAACCGCGTAAAATATCACGCTTCAAAGATTTTTCGTATATACCGGCACTATCGAGAAGAATCAGATGTTGAAGTTTTTTCGGATGCTTGATGGCGAGATTCATCAGAATGCGTCCACCATTACTGTGTCCGAGCACTACGGCGTCGTCCGAAAGTTCACGCTTGGCCCAGCGTACATAATCGTTAATCGTCCAAACTTTTTGACTTTGCTCGGTGAGGCCTGGAACATGCAGCATTTTGACTTCAATCTGATATTTATCGCGTAAAATTTCGATAGTTTTGGTCCATGGCTCCACGGTGTAAGTCCAACCATGAATAATGTATAAAGTCTTCATTAGTTAAGTCCCCTTTTTTCACGACGCTTTTCTGCAGCTTTTTCGCGGCGTGGCAGACGCTCAGCGTCTTTTGAGTTTAATAATAATTTTTCGATAATCCATTCGAGATATTGGCTACCCTTAAAGAGGATGGTTTCGCCATTTACGGCATTTTGTTGAATGAATTCGAGAGCTTTTTTCGGGTCATCAAAGGTATTTACCTTAATCCCCTGCTTCTTGAGGATTGGGTAGGTGTATTCGCGAGTACGTCGACCGATTAAAATTACTTGTTCAGGGTTAGATGCGATAATAGCATCGGCAAGTTTTTCATGCTCGTGTTGCTCGATACTGCCTTGCTCCACCATGTCGCCAATTACTAACCATTTATGCTGAGTACGCATTGAGCGGTACATTTTAAGGATCGATTTCATAGAGATTAGATGAGCGTTATAACTACTATCGATAATCTTTAAGTTATTAACTCCCTTCAAAAAAGTATTACGACCAGGAGCTTCACGCATATCGGAAAAGTCACTCGGGATTTGAATATGAAGATATTCGCAAAGCTTGGATAACATGGATAACTGAATAGCCAAATCGCGTTGCATCGGATTTTTAAAGGTAATAGTGAATTCATTTAGTTTTGGTTGGCTGGAGAAATTCATAACGAACTCAGTTTTATTTGGATAAACAGTATAATTCAATAATTCACTCTTACTACATTTAATAACTTCGGCCTTAGT
>JABZKE010000167.1 GCA_015257445.1 Nanosynbacter sp.
CGAATCATTCGGTCAACCTCTACGATCAGTATTTTCATTAATCTAAATATACCAAATTTAAAGCTCTGTCAAAAGTTCCTTTGGATTCTTTTTTAAATTTCGATAACTTATTACCCCAAGTGAAACCAGCATGACCACCAACATGAAAACCACTGTTATCACTACCGCGTTAATCGTCATCTGCGCATCAATTGCCGAAAGCGTTTTAGTGAAACCTTCCATTTCTGCACCCCCACCTAGCTGCGTCGCTCCAGCCTGTTTCGCCATTTGTTTTGTCACCCCAGTTGTGACATTTTTTAAAATATCATTACCCATTATTTTCGCAAATTTTCCTGCCAAGAAATAAGCCACTACGAATGCCGGTAAACTCACCATCAAAAACTCCATTACGAACTGTCCGAAAATCTGTCCCTTTTCCAAACCTATCGCTAGTAAAATTGCGATTTCTTTTTTTCTCGCATTCATCCAGAGTAGTAAAACTAGAGCCACTACCATTCCCGCAAAAATTAGTGAACCAAAAAACATTTGATTAGCCACTCCATACATCCCCGAAATTGATTGTTCCAAAGCTGGATAATTTGAGGCACTTTTTATCAAATTATACTCACGCCAATTCACATCTAATTTCTTTACCGCAGCCATCACCTGGTCAAGATTCTTCTCGCCCTTCACAAAAAATGTTGCATCTTGATAAACCGCCGTATCCTCATCATTGCCATAAACTTTCGCCGCCGTAGAAACGTCCGTCACCAAAGTATTTTCATAAAGTTCCTGTGCCGCTGTCACACCCCCCGTATTTTTCCCCGCAAATAACCCCTTAATTTTCACTTCTACGGTTTCGTTTGCCGCTTTTTCATTATCCGCGTCAAATAAATTTGATTTAATTTTTACCTTATCCCCCACTTTCAAATTATTTTTCTTCGCCAAATCTTCATGCATCAAAATCTGATTTTTATCACTCGAATTCAGATGCTCACCCGAAACCAATTTATAGGCCCCCGAAACAAATTTAGTTTCCCTAGCTGAATCATTCACTCCGGTTAGCATCACCGTGCGCTTAAAATTCTTTGCTCGTTCCGCCGACATGCCGCGCAACGTTTCTGGTGTCTCGATAATATCTTTACCACCAAATCCGCCACACTATTAATTCTTTTCACCGTATATTCAATTTCCGGTGACTCAGAAATTTTTTTAATATCCGTTCCCTTCACATTACCCCCACCCCGCGGTGTGCCCTGATTTACCTGGCGATTAATTTCCATTGAAAAACTATTAGTTACTCCCGAAAAAGCCTCACTCGCCGCCTTACTTGT
>JABZKE010000022.1 GCA_015257445.1 Nanosynbacter sp.
ATTTACCGCTGCTGTACCTTTAGCCGTCAAGGAAGCCTGTGGCACTTCGTAGGCCTTCATCTTAAACATACGGCCCTGTGAGGTGAAAATATAAAGATAATCATGCGAATTTGTCGTCAAAATCTGCGAAATTACATCTTCTTCCTTCGTAGTCATGCCCCTCTTTCCTTTACCACCACGGTTTTGGCGGCGGAAATCAGTCTGTGATACGCGTTTAATGTAATTCTCTGCCGTCAGCAAGATCACACTTTCTTCTTCTGGAATCAATTCTTCTTCCGAGAATTTACCTAGTTCATGATTGAAAATTTTCGAACGACGCTTGTCGCCATATTTTTCTTTCATGGCTAGAAGTTCTTCTTTCACCACGTTCAAAATCTTCGCTTCATCTGCCAAAATCTCTTCGTATTTCGCAATCAAAGCCATCAATTCTTGTAATTCCGCCTCAATTTTATCGCGTTCCAAGCCCTGCAAACGACGTAGTTGCATGGCCAAGATTGCCGCAGCTTGAATTTCCGAGAGACCAAAGCGTTCCATCAAGCGCTTATCGGCGTCATCATAAGATTCGCGAATCGTTTTTATCACTTCATCGATGTTATCCAGGGCAATTTTCAAACCTTCAAGAATGTGGGCGCGTTCCTTAGCCTTACGCAAGTCATACTCTGTACGGCGGCGAATCACTTTTTGGCGATGTTTAATAAACTCTGCCAAAATTTCCTTCAAACCCATAATACGTGGCTGAATTCCGTTCACCAAAGCCAGCACATTATAGTGGAAATTAGTCTGCAAATCCGTCATCTTATAGAGCTGATTCAAAATCTTCTTTGGATAAGCATCTTTCTTCAATTCCACCACCACGCGAATCTTACCGCGTGCTGACTCGTCACGTGCATCCGCGATGTGAGTCAATTTTTTATCCAAAACCAGCTGACGAACCTTCTCGATAAAACCTTCCTTACTCATTCCGTAAGGCACTTCGGTAATCACAATATTAAAGCGGCCATTCTTGCGCTCTTCGATGTTGGCTACCGCACGAATCGTTACCGAACCCTTACCGGTGGCATAAGCCTGCTTCATCGGTGCGCCACCGTAAACTTCGGCACCCGTTGGAAAATCTGGACCCTTCACGTACTTCATCAAATCTTCCAGACTTGCTTCTGGATTATCAATCAAGGCCACCGTCGCATCCACTACCTCACCAAGGTTATGTGGCGGAATATTAGTCGCCATACCGACCGCGATACCCATTTGGCCGTTCAAAAGAATATTCGGCAAAGCGGCTGGCAAAACTACCGGCTCTTTCTCTGTACCGTCGAAGTTATCACGAAAATCTACGGTTTCCTTCTCGATGTCTGCCAGAAGCTCTGCCCCCACCTTATCCATTCTAGCCTCGGTATAACGTGAAGCCGCTGGATCATCACCGTCCATCGAACCGAAGTTACCTTGACCTTCTACCAAGGTGTAGCGCATCTTCCAAGGCTGCGCCAAGTTCACCATCGCGTCATAAATTGAAGAGTCACCGTGTGGGTGATATTTACCCATTACTTCACCAACGATACGTGCTGACTTCACTGTCGCATGTGGCGCACGCCAACCGTTTTTATACATTGCATATAGAATACGGCGATGCACCGGCTTCAGGCCGTCACGCACATCTGGTAAGGCACGATCAATAATCACCGACATTGAATAACGCAAGAACGAATCTTCCATTACGTTTTCAACGGTCAATTCCTCGACCCCATCTACTGCACGGTGGGCCGTTAATCCACCCAGATGAGCATCTTCCATCTCTTCTGCGACTTCTTCAATCATTTCTTCTGCGACATTTTCCGCCGCATTCATCTCAGCATTGATTTTTTCATCATTTGGCTCTTGTGGAACTTTTTTATCGTTTTTCGTCATTTCTCATCCTTTCCTTAGAAGTCCAAATCATCAATATTAACTGAGGCAGCACGCGACTGAATAAAGTTTTTACGTAGTTCAACTTCCGTACCCATCAATTTAGTAAAGATCGCATCCGCTTTTTCCGCATCCTCAATATTCACCCGAATCAAAACACGATTCTCTGGGTTCATCGTGGTATCCCAAAGCTGCTGCGCGTTCATTTCACCAAGACCCTTAAAGCGCTGTTGTGCGGTATAACCAGCCTGCTTGAAACGCTCATCTTCTGGATTAATTTTCAAGCCTTCCTTCACACGCTCTTCGATACGCTGAGTCAATTTCTCTTCCAAGGCTGCTTCATCGTAAATATAATCAATTTTACGGTTCGCGCCCGTACCCTTAATCAAGCCGAACAGTGGTGGCTTCGCCAAATAGACATGTCCACCCTTTACCACCTCTGGCATATAGCGGAAGAAGAAAGTCAGAAGCAACGTCGAAATATGTGCACCATCCACATCGGCATCGGTCATAAACACAATCTTAAAGTAGCGTAAACCTGAAATATCGAATTGATCACCAATTCCTACGCCTAGAGCCTTAATCAAAGACACCAGCTCCGCATTTGCGTACATCTTATCTAATCGAGCACGCTCAGTATTTAACACCTTACCACGTAGTGGCAAGATCGCCTGAATCTTCGAGTTACGACCTTCTTTTGCTGAACCCGCCGCCGAGTTACCCTCTACGATGAAGAGTTCGCACTCTGATCGATCCCTAGAAGAACAGTCCGCTAATTTCGAAGGCAAATTCAAACCTTCAAAAGCACCCTTACGAATCACGTTATCACGAGCCGCTCTTGCCGCCTTACGGGCACGTGCTGCCAAAGTTGCCTTACCGACAATTTTCTTCGCAATCGCTGGATTTTCCTCGAGGAAGTAACCGAAATATTCGCTCATTACCTTATCGACATAGCCACGCACCTCTGGATTACCTAGCTTATTCTTGGTCTGGCCTTCAAATTCTGGGTTAGGTAATTTCACCGAAACCACCGCTGTCAAACCTTCACGAATATCGTCACCGGTTAGATTGTCTTCTTTTTCCTTCAAAAGATTATTCTTGCGCGCATAATCATTTAGTACCCGGTTCAAAGCCGTACGAAAACCTACCACATGTGAACCACCTTCAGGGGTCAAAACGTTGTTAGCAAATGGCTTCATGGTTTCCGCATACGTATCGTTATATTGAACGGCAATTTCCACTTCCGAATCTTCAATCTGTTTATCCACATAGAAAATCGTATCTGAAAGCACTTCTTTGCCGTTATTTAGACGCTTCACGTAGCTCTTAATCCCACCTTCGAAGTAGAAGGCTTCTTTCGCACCCGTACGTTCATCAAAGACCGAAATTAAAATTCCCTTAGTGAGGTAGGCCTGGTGCCTGGCGTAATGTGACACCCAGTTATAATCAAAAGTCGTCGTTTCCTTAAAAATGGTTGGATCTGGATAGAAAACAATGCAAGTTCCCTGTTTAGTAGTACCACCCTCAATTTTCAAAGGCGCCACAGTCTTACCAGTTTCAAATTCGATGTGATGGACTTTTTTCTCACGATAAACTTCGGCAATCATCTTGGTTGAAAGTGCATTCACAACAGAGGAACCCACCCCGTGGAGACCAGATGAAACCTTATAGCCACCGCCACCGAACTTACCACCGGCGTGTAGCACGGTCAAAACTGTTTCCAGCGTCGATTTATGCGTCTTTGGATGAAGATCTACCGGAATACCACGTCCGTTATCTTCCACCTTTACACCCCCGTCAGCCAGCAGTGTAATTTCGACTTTATTTGCATAACCCGCAATCGCTTCATCGATCGAGTTATCCGCAATCTCTTTAATTAAATGATGCAAACCATCATAACCGGTCGAACCGATATACATACCTGGACGCACACGAACAGGTTCAAGCCCCTCTAGAACTTGAATTTCTGAGCTGTCGTATTCTTCAACTTTTTGTTTTCCAGCCATCAAGAATATACCTCTTTTAAGTTAACTTGATACCTCTCTGGCTCACCACCCACGTCTTTCCAAATGATTCTTTAGAACCCCTTTTCCAGTCGTTTTAACCTCACTTGATATCTACTTTAGTGTAACCATTTTTGGTTTAGCTGTCAAGGTAAAATGGCGATATTTCGCGTTCTAAGCCGTTTTAAGGCCCTTGTTCTAACTTTTTGGGTACTTATAGCCTTTTTGTTTTTTAGCGAATTTTAATCACCGTACCGTCTTTTAGATGTCCATCTTCCTGATTAGCCTCAGATACGGCTTCCATCGGTACATTTACCACCTCTGGTTCCGTAGCAGAAGAATTCTTTTCCGCCATCAAATCATCTAATTCCGCATTAATATCATCCAAGGTAAATTTCGCATCACCCTTAGACTCATCATTATAAGGCGCGTCATTATGAGGCGCGTTATCAAGCACCTCATTATTCCCCGCCCTAGAACCCCTAGAGGCCTCATCATTTTTCATTTGACTTAAGAATTCCGCCATCTCTGGACTACCTGCCTTTGCCTCACTGGCCGGCACTTTCTTCACCCCTAATGGAATACCCTTTTCGTCTCGATCAAAATTATCTAAACCAAGCGCCGCGTCCATCGCTCCATCCCAAGGTTCATTGCTCGCAAAATTCCCATTTTCAATATTTGAAACAGCATCTTCACCATCACTAATTCTCAAGCGATCTTCAATTTCCTTTTCTACTTCTTCCCCTGGACGGCCGTATTTCTTCGCTGAATAATCTTTTAGGGCAGCAAAAATATTTCTATCTTCTTTACCTCTTGGCGGCAGTAATTTCATCGTAAATGGCGCCGACGGCATACCATGCATCAAAACCGTCGCAATCGCGTGATGGTTTGGTTGCTTATGCAAATCTTCCGCCTTAAAAGTCGGCGTAAAGACTTTTTCCATCATTTCCGCATCTGTTACGCCCAGACGACCCGCAATAATCGTACCTACGTTACCCAGTACACCTTCACGAATCTTATCTGTGAGCTGCGTCATAAACTGGTTCGCCACAATCAAATTCAAACGGAACTTACGAGCTTCCGATAGAATCGATTCAAAAGATTCTGTCGAGAAGTTCTGAAACTCATCCACGAACAGACAGAAATCTTTACGTTCATGCTCTGGCGTATCCACCCTCGACATCGCCGCCGTCTGGAATTTCATTACGAAAATCATACCCAGAAGCTTCGAGTTTAGTTCTCCGAGCTTACCTTTCGAAAGGTTCACCAATAAAATTTTTTGCTGATCCATAATTTCACGAATATTAAAGCCCGATTTAGTCTGACCCAGCACCCTTTTCATCATCGTATTTTGCTTAAATGGGCTCCATTTTGAAGCAAACCACGTCACCACCTCACCTGCATCGTTTGATTTCTGAGAAGCCGGAAATTCTTTCGTCCAATAATCAAAGAGGTCGCGATCTGTTACATATTTTAGCTTATCTGCCACCAAATCTGGGTTAATGAATGGGCTCGGAATATCCAGAAAAGTCGCACCTCTCGGATCGCTCATCAAAAGCAACGCCGCATTCCTAAACATTTGCTCACCACGTGGACCAAAAATACCTGTATGCCCAGGGTCATACAGTGAATACAGCATATTGATCCCCTCTTGCACGATAAAGTCCTTCTGCTCCGTGGTGGCAAATTCCAACATATTCATACCAATTGGAAAATCTGTATCTGATGGATCAAAGTAAATCACATCGTCAATACGATTTTCTGGCACCATCGAAAGCAACTCCTCTGTTACGTCACCGTGCGGATCAATAAAACAGAAGCCCCTACCTGCCAACATATCTTGATAAGCCAAATTCTTCAAAAGTACCGACTTACCCATACCAGAGGCACCGATAATATATGTATGGCGCCTACGATCATCTTCACCCAGCCTAATCATCTTCGTATTACCGCGATATTCGTTGACCCCGAGCTCCAAACCTTCTTCCACTAACACCGTTGGCGCATCCACCTGTTTCGTCATCTGTCTCTCTACACCCGATGATGGAATTGCCGCCTCAGATGGCAAATGAAAAATCGAGGCCAATTCTTGCGTATTTAGAATCATCCCCTTTTTCTTGGTTGGGAAAAAGCGAAAAATATAATTCGTCACCAAAGTGTCCATTTTTTTCGCCATATCGTATTTGAAACCGTTCATGGTTGGCGAATCTAATTGCGAAAACGCTGCCACCACTCCACCAACCAAGGCCTCACTACGTTCATGACTACTAGAATGAGCCACCACGCGAATTAAACATTCAAAAACCGGATACTTAGTTTTATTTTCAATCATTTGGGCTTCGTCAAGCTTCGCCTGAGAAACTTCTTTTGTCGTTTCCTTGCCTTTATCGTATTCATGCAATTCCGGCACTTCGAATGGCGCACGAATAATGTCCGTGATTAAATTTAGTACTCGGCCTTGTCCGAAGAATCCGCTGCCCGACTTAACTTTTTTACCCTCTCGTAAATTTTTTACAATTTCTTCAACTTTTTTTCGCCAACCATCCCCCACTGGACGAAACATTAATTGTAACCCCAATCCTTCACCTTTTTTCGCCTTCGCGAAAGCGTTCAAGATCGCGAGCTGTGCATCCCATTTCGACTCCGAAAATACCTGAATTGGATAATATTCTTCCTTCTTAAAGATTAGCTCCCCACCTGCCACATTGCGACTATCATCATCCTCTTTCGCTTCGTCACCCAGCCCCGCATTCGAGAAGATATTTTCCACCTCTGCCTCTTCGAGACGTGCTGTTGGGTAAGAAGATTGAATCGCCTGCTTCACAATTTCCGTTGTTACAGCTGGCACCACGGCATAATATTTCACCAAACCGTCGACCACCACCATTTCGAATGAGAAATATTTTTGGCCGTATAATTTTGTATTAAAACTCTCTTTTTTCAGCGTCGAAGCGATAATTGAATACATAATTGTCGATTGCGAAATCGCCTCTTCATTTACATCACGCTCGTCGCGTCCACCACCCTGAATATCATCGGTTGCTGGTGGTAAATGAATCAAAAGTGGAATTAATTTTAGTGAACGCTCATATTCCTTCGCCTTGCGTTTTTTAGCCAAAATTTTCACCCCCACAAAGAGAGCTGCTACTAAAACTAGAATAAAAATTTGTACACCGATTATAATGTTGTTTGAGAAAATTTTGGAAAAATCCGCTCCCTGCTTTGGTGTAAAAATTGAACTACTTTTTTGTTCATCCTGCAGATTTTTTTGTGTGGTTTTATTAGCATCAGAATCCACTGACGTTCCCGTCATGTTCTTTCGCATAATAATATTTTCCACCTGATTCCCGTTCATTTTTATCTCTTCTTTTATCTTATTTTTTGGGTTCTAAAGTTTTTTATACC
>JABZKE010000168.1 GCA_015257445.1 Nanosynbacter sp.
TTAAAAATCCTTTCTCTTGATCAAATAGTTCGTTGAAACGATACGTTTTGAGCCATTTTTCGAGCATTTTAAGTTCAGTTTCATCAGTTTTAGCATTTGGAAGTGGTACCTGATGAGATTTAAAATTATCACGCACTTTCATACCTTCAGCTTGGCGAGGACCGGTGAGACCCTTTTCGGAGGCAAAGATAATGAATGGTGGATTTTCAGTGGATTCCGCTTGGAAGAGCGCTTGCAGTAAATTTTCTAAGAGATTTCTTTGCAATTTTTCATCGAGTTCAGGGGTAAAATCAGCGGAGGTATTAAACTTCTTGCCAAATTCTTCATAGGTTTCGGAAAGAGTTTCCTTGACTAGAATTGGCGTGTAACCGAAACCTCTAATTAACTCTTTTAATTCATGCTCGGAACGGCGACTGGCGACGGTTGGCGCAGAGATTTTGTAACCATTAAGATGTAAAATTGGCAAAACCCGACCATTTGATTCACTGAGAAGTAGACGATTAAGATTGAGGCTACCGAGCATGGTAGCGGTTTCAAATTCACCATCACCAATAAGGGCGACAGTGGTGTGTCCTGGACGATTTAAAACAGAGCCGTAAGCGGTAGCAAGCGAATAACCGAGTTCACCACCTTCACAAATCACTCCTGGGGTGACCGGGCTGGCATGAGACGGGAAACCACCAATGCGGGAAAACATCTTGGAAATAATTTTGAGGCCGGCATAGTCACGAGAAAGCGTAGGGTCAACCTTAGCTAATTCCCCATCATAAAACAGGTTAGCCTGGAGCGCAGGAAAACCATGGCCTGGACCCAAAACAAAGGTAAAGTCGCGCTGGCCAAAATAAGCCCTTAGCGCAGCGTAAACCAGATTAATCCCTGGACAAGTCCCCCAGTGACCAAGCAAACGCGGCTTTACATCGGCAGGTTTCAAGGGAGTTTCTAGGAGAAAATTATCCTGCAAGAAGATTTGGGCAACCGTCAAATAATTACAAAAACGGACCCTAGCTAATAAATTATCTAAATCAATAAAGCGCTCACCACTATACATATTAAATATTATAGCATAAGCGTTAAAAGATTTTTTGGCGCAAAAAATTGAGCCGGGCAGAAGTGCGACTTAAAGACACAGATCAAAGGCGCGGCTCAAAGAAAATGGATCAAAGGTACAGCTCAATATTTTTTCTAAACGATTTAAGCTTGGTGAGTGACTTTAACCATGGCGGTACGTAAAACTTCGCCTTGGTAGAGATAGCCTGGGATCAGTTCTTCAGCGATAACTTCCTGATCACCTTCACC
>JABZKE010000023.1 GCA_015257445.1 Nanosynbacter sp.
AGTCGACGCAATGACCGAACTGACTGATTATCTCGCGGTTTACGGTTCAAATAGTAGTGTTGGCTATTTATCTCAAATGTCTAAAGATCAGGAAAAAGCTGCTCTTGCCACTTCCCAGGCCTACATGAAAAAATCCCTCTATCAAAATTTGATTGATCGAAATCCAGACCTTGCGAAAGATATTAAAGATCATGTTGAGCTGAATGTTTATGCCGATAGTAGTTTCATTTATGGCCAAATTTTACCGTCAGGCGTTATGACGGGGACCGTGCAAGCCTTCATGTCGAAAACTACTGTGCCGATGATTCGCGTCTCTGATTATAATAAACTCGCTAAACTTTATCATCGTGATGAAATTCACCTGAAAGATGATCAATATCAGTTCCTGGCCGACTTTAAGACTATGGCGGAAATTCTCGACAAAACTCTTGCAGGTAATACCCAAATTAAGTATCGTAACTTTACCCTCAATCCAGTCGCCAAAAAACACCAAGAAGGCTTCATTATCTCATCTGGTTTTAAGTCTAATACTGGCATTCTTGTCGTGCCTGACAATGTAATCACTGATCAGCCAATCGGCACCCAAGCCTTGTTAATGAACTACAATCTCAGTAGTTCCCGTACCGCTGAACAGATTGATGAAGATTTGCGCAAGGCTTTTGAACTCGGTGATGTGTCCGTTAATGCGGCTAGTTCATCTGAAGATACTACACAGGAAACAAAAAGCTCCGCTAAGCAGGATGATCGTCCAAGTGGTGTTGCTATTAATTTCTACACCAAATTATTGGTGAAAACCGGTTCGGCTGGCATGCAAGCTATCGCCACTTTTGTCGGCTTTTATCTCGGTATCATCTTCCTCATTTCCTCTGCCGCAATTCTAGCCCTTAAGCAACTTTCTGAATCTTCCGATAATACTGAAAAATATGCTGCCTTACGTCGTCTCGGCGCCAGTAACAAAATGTTAAACCGTGCACTCTTCGTTCAAATCGCGATTTTCTTCCTTGCGCCATTACTCATTGGCATCATTCACTCCATTTTTGGGATTATGTTTGCCTCGAGCATTATCGAATCGTTCGGCTCTGACGGATTACTCGCCTCGATTCCAATGACCGTTTCGATGATTGTGCTAATTTATGGTGGTTATTTCCTTCTAACTTATATTAGTAGCAAGCGCATCATCTCCGAAAAGCAACTTCGCCGCGACTAGAAAAATATTTCATAGAAACGACACTTCCGCGATTAAGAAAAACTATTAGCTAAGGTTAAAATTCCTTAGCTTGACTAGATTAAGAAAGCTACCCAAAAGGTAGTTTTCTTAATTTTTAGCTCGTAATCTCATCGAGCCAGCAATAAATTGCTTGATTTTTTATACAAAATGTTGTAGAATATTTTTGTTTCAATGTTAAGCTAAAAATATAGCTTTGTTCTTTAAGAAAGGTTGGTGACTAATATGCCAAGAAGTGTCGAATTGGACAATTTATTTGCTCGTAAGCAGGAAGCTTTTGCGCGCAAGCAAGCCGCATTCCAGAAGTATGTTGATGCAAAAAATCGTGCAAACGAAGCTCACGACAGGATGCAGTCAGCATGGGATCAAAGAGTGGCTGCTCGAGAAGAAATGAATCGAGAATTCGAAAGTATGCAACAGTCTAAAGATAGTAGGGATGCTATCTGGGCTGATTTTAACCGAGTTTGTCAGGAGAATAGCTCGAGAATCGATCAACTCCGCCAAGAAGCTGATTTAGAGCATGAAATGATGAAAAATTGTTTCGATAGCGCTAGTGCAGCTTACTCATATGGTAATAAGGCGGATGCCCCAATGTATTCCAGTGAAGGTCATGCACATAAGGAACGGCGAGATTATTTGAACGCTGAGGTCGGAAGACTAATTCAGGAAATCAATAATGCCAAGGCTAGTGCTAAATGGCAAACATCTGGTTCTCATGGCAACTCATTTCAGTCTGCTAAAAGTAACTTCAATAACGCAAAAATGTTACATGAATCTGCTGAGGCTGAATTTAAAAATGCTAAGGCCGAAAGAGACGCTTATAAGGCTGAGTTTGATTCGGCTCAGGCGGAATTTGAACGGCTAAAGAATGAGTGCCAAAGAAAGCTGAATGAGATTAAAGCAAATAATCAAAAAGAGCGAGATCACATTCTAGATAAGGCAGGAGTTAGCTATCTCAATAGGCAAGATGCCAAAATCGTTAAGAAAGCAGATGGAACTACTCAAGTCTATCACGGCGGCCTCGGCTCTGGTGATGGTTTATTTCATGGACATGTCGCATTAGACCAGTCTGGAAATAAGACATACAGTCGTGATGCATTTGAAAAACATGGCAGCCAAAACTATACAGATCGAAAGACTGGTGAAAGGAAGTCAAATGGCGGGTGGACTGAGTTAAGTACTGGAACAATCATTGATGAGGCTGGAAATGGACATAACGTAATGTTTCGTCAGGGATTGGGAAAAAATGAAGGTCAGACTTTGATAAGGGACTATCATGGATTTGAATCATTTAAGAATTTTCACAAAAATGGAGGCCATAATCACTATGGAGACAATAATAAAGAATTGTACCCAAATGAGCCTGATCGTATAGAAGATAGCTCCAAGCATAAAAACGATAAAACGTACACTGGACCTGGATGTTAGTCACAAAAATTTACACCGCCTATAACTTTATGGGCGGTATTTTATAGCCATTTTTTTGAGTCTAGAAAATCTAAAAAATCCAGTACACCGTCACTAGTTATTTCTGGGTTAGCGTTATAATAATCTAGATGGTCTCTTTTTTCATTAAGCGCCATATAGATATAAAAAGATAATTCACAAAATCTATTATCTTCAGGTAAAGAATCATTCGAGTAGCTAAAATTATTATCCAAGAAGATGGTATATTTCTCAATTTTATTTTCTAGCTCATCTAATTGTGATTCAGTGGTAGCAGATTTTATTTCATCAGCTAATTTTATACCATCACGTATTGCTATTTCGGCTAAGTCTGTACTCATTTACTTAAGTATAGCAATTCTCTTACGTAATTCAATAAAAAATTTAAAAAAATTACACCCAACTTTCACCATCGAGTTCATCAATAAAGCCGTCCATGAAATCTTTTGCTAGTACTTGTGTAGGTTCGAAATCTAAGTTCTCTGGGTAAAGTGATTTTCTCTTCCAGTCTAGCGCTACATAAAGAGAAGTGGTTAAGCTGCAATCTTTTTCATCACTGAAGTCTAATGGTTCACCAAAATTTTCATCAACAAAATCAGCGTATTTATCAATAATTGGCTTGAGTTTCTCTAACTCAGAAAGTTTGGAAATCGGACGCATTTTATCGATGATTTCATGGCCATCCTCAATGACTTTATTGATAAGTTTAGCTCTTTCTAAATAATCCATATCACAAATATAACATTATTTTTGTAAAATACCCTAATCAAAAAAATGGTATAATATATCTTATGAATAATACGCGCGATGATATTTTACACTTAGCCAAGCTGTCCAATTTGCAGCTCACCGATGCCGAAATTTCCGCCCTCCAGCAGGATGTTACCAATATTGTGGGCTATATTTCCCAGCTTGATGAATTAGATACTACCGGAGTCGAGCCAACCTATCAGGTTTTTGAAATGGAAAATGTTTGGCGTGCCGACGAAATTAAACCTCAGGATGCCACTCGCGAACAATTACTCGCGCTTGCACCTGATCAAGCTCAAAATATGATTAAAGTACAGAAGGTTCTCTAATGAAAATTGCTGATTTACATACTTCCGCGGTTTCGCTCGTCAAGGAAGCCTTGGAAAAAACCAAAAAATACGCTAGTCACAACATCTTTATTTCACTTAATGAAGACGAAGCTTTGAAAAAAGCCGCTGAAATCGACCAAAAAATCCAAAACGGTGAAAAGGTTGGTCGTCTCGCCGGTGTACCTTATGCTTTGAAGGATAACTTCCTCAGTAAGCAGGGAAATACCACCGCCGCTTCGAAAATTCTCTCAAATCTCCATTCACCGATTGATTCCACCACTGTCGCCAAGCTCGAAGCTGAAGGTGCGATTATGATTGGTCGCACTAACCTCGATGCCTTTGCTCACGGTTCTTCCACGGAAAATTCTTTCTTCGGTCCTACCCACAACGCCAAGGATTTTGAGCGTGTCGCCGGTGGTTCCTCTGGTGGCTCCGCCGCTGCCGTTGCTCTTGATATTGTGCCTTTTGCTACTGGTACCGATACTGGTGGTTCGATTCGCCAGCCAGCTTCCTTTAATGGTGTCTATGGTCTGAAGCCTACTTATGGTACGATTTCACGTTATGGTGTGGTAGCCATGGCCTCCAGTACTGACACGATTGGCTTCTTTACCCAGACCCCAGAAGATATGGACCTCCTGATGTCGATTACTAGTGGTCAGGATGAAAAAGATCTTACTTCTTTGCCGGATTATTACAATGAAACTACCGTCGAAACTGGTGAGAAGAAGCGCATTGGCGTGATTAAGGATTTTGATAACGATAACGTTGCCCCAGAAATCCGCGAAGGTCTCAAATCTCAGATCGAAAAACTGAAAGCCGAAGGTCACGAAATTGTCGAGCTTTCAATGCCGGTCTTGAAGTATGCCCTTGCAGTTTATTATGTCGTGGTGCCAGCCGAAGTAGCCTCTAATCTCTCGCGTTATGATGGTATTCGCTATGGCTATCGCAGCTCTGAGGCTCACAGCATTGAAGAGGTTTTTGGCCTTAGTCGCAACGATGGTTTTATGCCAGAAAACAAGCGCCGTATCATGATCGGTAACTTCGTTCTAAGTAGTGGTTTTTATGACGCCTATTATCTCAAGGCCCAAAAAGTCCGTACTCTCATTATTAAGGCCTATGAAGAAGCTTTTGAAAAATGTGATTATATTCTCACGCCAGTTTCGCCGTCTCCGGCTTTCAAATTAGGTGAAAAAATCAATGATCCGGTCGCCATGTATCTTGAAGATGTGATGAGTGTACCAATTAATCTCGCTGGCTTACCAAGCCTAGCTATTCCAATCAATCGTGACAAGGATGAACTCCCAGTCGGTTTGCAATTAATCGGCCCACGTCGTAGTGATCGTAACCTTCTGCAATTTGCCAAGGAGAACTTCGCATGAATTCGCCCATCTTTATTCTCTTAATTGCTGTACTTGCTGTGGGGATTTTGGTTTTTATTTCAATCTCTCAGCTCGGCAACCGTACTCATACTTTCGATAAGGAAGATTATCAAGCTAACTTCCTGCGAATTGAAAATAATCTCTCACGGGATAATCCACTCAGTTTTAATTATGCCCTCATCGAAGCCGATAAATTACTCGATAAGGCCATGATGGAGCTTGGCGCACCGGGTAAAACTATGGGTGACCGCCTCAAAGCTTCCGGCCACCGTTTCTCGGAACTCAATTCAGTTTGGTATGTCCACAAGAAACGCAATCAAATCGCTCACGAGCAAAATTTCCAGCTCGATTACAACCAAAGTCGTCGCGCCTTGGAGACTTATAAACAAGCATTAAAAGATTTAGGAGCTATCTAATGTCAGAAAATTCAGCTTACGAAATTACTATCGGTATTGAATGTCACGTTCAGCTCGCGACCAAGACTAAACTTTTTTCTGAAGTCGACAATGATGCTCGCGGTAAGGAGCCTAACTCTTGTGTTTCGCCAGTCGAATATGCTCTGCCGGGCATGTTGCCACGCTTGAATCAAGAAGCTGTACGTCTCGCTACCCGTGCCGGTCTCGCTCTTAATTCCAGCATCAATCTGATTTCGCGCTTCGATCGCAAACATTATTTTTATCCAGATTCTCCGAAGGGCTACCAGATCACCCAGATGTATCAGCCAATTATTGGCCCAGGCTTCGTAGAACTACCTAACGGTACTAAAATTCGCATCGAACATGCTCACCTCGAAGGTGATGCTGGCAAGCTCACACATTTCGATACTTACAGTCTTGTCGACCTTAACCGTGCCGATACCCCTCTGATTGAAATTGTCTCTATGCCGGACATTCATTCCAAGGAAGATGCGCGGGATTATTGTAAGGAGCTTTGGCGTATTTTGACTTTTGCTGGTGTGACTTATGGCGATCTTTATAACGGCAATATGCGTTTTGATGTGAATATTTCGCTCGCCAAAAAAGGTAGCACCGAACTTGGCACTCGTGCTGAAATTAAGAACCTCAACTCCTTCCGCTCCGTCGAAATGGCTGTCGAATACGAATACCACAGGCAGAAAAAATTGCTGGATAATGGCGAAAAGGTGGTTCAGGAAACCCGTGGCTGGAATGATAATACCGGGAAAACCACTTCTCAGCGTAGCAAGGAAGAGGCCAATGATTATCGTTATATGCCAGAGCCAGATATCCCACCAATTCACTTGACTGAAGAATATGTCGAAGCCGAACGCGCTAAATTAGTCCGCTTGCCGGCTGATTATCGCGCCATGCTCCGTGTGGTGATTCCAGAAGAACAACTCGAAATTCTCCTCGACCACCAAAATCTTGTCGAAAGCCTAGCTGAGCTAAAGTCGGCCTACGATGCTGATGGTATTGAGAAGGAAATCACCAAGAATGCCATCCAGAAGATTTCTAATCTTTATACCTCGGTGCTTCTCGCGGAAGAAAATAGTAGTCTTTTGAACGACGAACTTCCGACCACCATGCAGCTTCGCGAACTTTCAGAGATGATTAATAAAAATGAGCTCTCTTCGACTAGTGTAAAAGAAGTGTTCTTGCGCTTCTTCGATCCAAACATGCATCATAAATCAGCTCGTGAAATCGCCAAGGAACTCAATCTGCTTCAGGAAAATGACCTCGGTGCGCTCTCTGAGATTGTCGATCAAGTCCTAGCTGACCCAGCCTGCGCTCAGGCCGTCGCCGATTTTAAGGCCGGTAGTGAAAAAGTTATCGGCTTCCTCGTTGGACAAGTCATGAAAGCTTCCAAGGGTAAAGCTAATCCAGCCATCGCTCAGAAGCTTTTGCGCGAAAAACTACAATAAAATATAGGCATTAGTCGCCCGTCCTAAAATCCGGCCCCAAAGCCGGGTTTTTTGTCGGCTAAAAT
>JABZKE010000169.1 GCA_015257445.1 Nanosynbacter sp.
GTATTGATTAATGAGATGTCTAGCTTCGGCAAGCTCAAAAATATTGAGCCAATTTGGCAGATTGATTAGGTGATTGGCGGCAAAGACTGCATTCGGACAGGCTTTTTCATTAAAATTAGCCTGATTATAATATCTTTCTGGCGAAACTGGTGAGCTATACCAAATATCATCCATAATGAAGCCTGCGGCCGTGAGTTTTTTCAATAACTCCTCACGATTTTCCACAAAATAAAAACGACGAAGTGGAGTGCGGTGTTTAATTTTCTTTAGATCTCTCAGAGCCAGTTTAGCCTGCCAATACGTGAGGCGAATTGAATTGTCTAATTTAGCATCAGCGGATTTCTGGATTTGATGAGTCTTCAAAAGAAAGGCAGTATAGAGGCGGCCAAAATTAAGGCGCCCAATTTGCAAATGGAATAAAGCACGCGTAATGGCACCAAAAAGCGGATATAGACGAGTGCGGAAACGATCAGCAAGACTTGGTAGATTAGTTGGAACGGTGAAAGATTTTTTACGCTTATCAGTCTTACGAAGAAATAGCAAGCCACCAGAGATTAAATCGAGGGATTTACCCTTACCGAAACTCATAATCACGGCATCCCCGACCGTACCGGCTTCGCGACCATCCGGGTAATCCATACCGACACAGTGTGCAAGATCCTCAATCAAGGCAAGGTTATATTTTTTAGCCACGGCTTCAATATTAGCTATATCACAGGGATAAGCCAAATTATTCTGTACGATCACAGCCTTAATCTCCGGATTTTTCGCGCAGGCTTTTTCGAGAATTTTTGCATCAAAATGAAGATTTTCGAGATTCACATCAAGGTAAACCGGCTCACAGCCAGCACTATGTACTGCTTCCACTACCGCGAAGCAAGTCAAAGCTGTAATCGCAACCTTATCGCCTGGTTTAATAAAATATTTTATGGCCTCGGAAAGCGCGGTGCGGCCAGAGCCATAGAGTGCGACATTTTCTGCTTCTACCCGATAGCGTTCTGCAATATACGATTTCAATTTTTCAGAATCTTTTTTGAAGCCAAAGGTAAAAAATTGTCTGAGGGTTTTCTTCAAACCAAATTGACTAGCGTGGGCAATAAATTTCATTAGGCAAGCACCTCACTGATAGCCTTGGCTAGACCTTTTGGATCATCGATGTATGGAGCGTGACGCCATTTATCAGAGGAATAGAAAGTACTACCAGAAATCAGCTCATGAAGCTTTTTACCTTG
>JABZKE010000170.1 GCA_015257445.1 Nanosynbacter sp.
CTTAATTGCCGGCGCTAAGCCAGGTGCTTCGAAAGTCACCAAAGCCGAAAAGATCGGTATCAAGATCATCTCCGAAGCAGAATTTCACGAATTAATTAAATAAACTTATAAATTTGAAACACAAAAATAGGTGCCATCTCGCACCTATTTTTGATTTATCGCCTAGTCCAGGAATCTTAGGTTCTCCTAGAGTCTTACTCTTATAATTTAGGTCGGGGTTAAGTTCTCCTAGAATCCCACTGTTTTAGTTTTCCGCGAAAGGATTTTTCAAAACTAGTTCCGGATTAACTTCCGCGATGCGCATCAATTCATTGTATTTCGCGATGCGTTCAGAGCGTGAGAGAGAACCAGTCTTAATTTGACCCGTACCGAGCCCGACCGCAAGGTGCGCGATGGCACTATCTTCGGTTTCACCCGAGCGGTGCGACATTACGGTTCGGTAGCCGGCTTTTTGCGCCAAAACCACCGCGTCGATGGTTTCAGAAAGTGAACCAATCTGGTTTGGCTTAATCAAAATCGCATTCCCCACTTTTTCCTCGATACCTTTTTGCAGTAATTTTACATTGGTCACGAAGAGGTCGTCGCCGACTAACTGTAATTTATTACCTAAGCGCTCCGTGAGAATTTTCCAACCTTCCCAGTCATTTTCCGCCAGACCATCTTCGATCGAAACAATTGGATACTTTTCTAATAACCCTTCGTACCAATCAATCATCTCGGCACTGGTCTTGGTTTCACCAGAGGTCTTTAATTTATAGCCGCCATCTTCATAAAATTCCGAGGAAGCAATATCCATCGCAATCGCAATATCTTTACCCACTACGTAATTCGCGCGTTCAATTGCTTCGCAAATTAGCTCCAAAGGTTCGTTATTGCCACCGAAAACTTTTGGCGCGTAACCACCCTCATCGCCCACCGTGGTGACATAATTTTTTTCTTTCAAAACCTTCTTCAGGGCGTGGAAAGTTTCTGCCCCCATACGAATCGCTTCGTTAATGTTGGTTGCCGCGATTGGCATCAGCATATATTCCTGAAAATCCGTACACCAATCCGCGTGTGCACCCCCGTTCATTACGTTCATCATTGGCATCGGTAAAGACATTAGGTCAGAAGTTCCGGCGATTTTTGCCACATATTCATAAAACGGCATTTTTATCGCGCGCGCTGAAGCTTTCGCTAGGGCTAAAGAAACCGCTAGAATCGCATTAGCACCAAGATTCGATTTATTTT
>JABZKE010000024.1 GCA_015257445.1 Nanosynbacter sp.
ACCAAAAATCACCAAGAATAGATAAACGAACAAAATCCCCATGCGCATTTCGATAAAATCCATTACATCGCGTAATCTATCAGATAAGAAATAATATAATACCCTCGACCCATCTAATGGTGGGATTGGAATTAGATTAAAAGCCATAAAACCCAGGTTCATAATAATCGTTTGGCCAAAAATAAATCCTACCACCCCACGATCGTCTAATGCTCCCGTAAAATGTCCAATCAAAAATGCCAAAAACGCAATCAAAAGATTCATCATTGGTCCCGCTAACGCTACAATCGCCATCGAACCTTCCCCATTCCTGAGATTCCTCCTATCCACTGGTACCGGTTTCGCCGCACCCAGCACCACTCCACCCGTAAGATAAAGTAAAACTGGCAAAATCACCGAAGTAAATAAGTCTAGGTGCACCAATGGGTTTAGTGATAATCTTCCCTCATCCTTAGCTGTGGTATCCCCCTGGAAATAAGCCGCATAACCATGCGCCACCTCATGTAATACTGTCGAGATGATAATAATCGTAAAAACAATTATTAGATTATATGGATTCATATTCATACCTATATTATATCACCCAAAGACCCAAACCTGTCCAGTCAACCTTGAACACTATTTTTACTCAGAATTCACAGCTGAACACATTTTTTATACAATTCCCCACCACCTTGCCACACGGCATCAAAAAACTCGCCATTTCGCGAATTCTTTGAACAAATTTTTTAATTAAGTACTACCACTTCTTGCGTAGTTGGTAAATCTTCTACACGCTTAACCTTAAGTTTCTTTTCCGTGCGAGCACTTAATTTAAGTTCCGCCACCATACCGTCGACATTCCCCGTCGCTACGATAAGTTTAGGTCCAATTTCCCTAATTGCGCGCACTGAGCTAGTACAGAGAATATCCGATACGCCAATATCATCTAACCCCTCCTCGATATCGCCCAAAATACCGATGCGTACCCCAGAGACGCTCACATCATAGATGGTTTTTGTATTATTCATTACTGGTACACCTAAGATGGATACTTCCCCAATTTCATATTCACCCGGGCCACTAATCACACCTACACCAAGGTCAGCCGCAATCGTCCCCTCTACAAAATTAATCGTGATCTGTTTTGTATTAGTCTTAATCGTGATAGTTTCTGGACTTTTACTTTCTAATTCAAACATTTTCCTCCTTTATCTGTTCGGCCACCCGGTTAATTTATTGATTCAACATGCCTTCTGGATCATATTGGACGATGTGCTGCATTTCCATAATTTCTTTTAAGAATCGATCTTTCACACTCAAACGATATTTGAAATCATCGCGTGAAATGATCACATAATTTAATGGTTTCCCCTCTTTTTTCTCCACTACCTCAGCCCAACGCGAAAGCTTCTTCGTCCTATCATCCCCTACGATCAACATATCAACCCCATCCTGTCCAGGCACACGATTCGTTACAAATAAGAAACTCAGATAGGCCTTCACTGGACGGATATATTCATCCCAAGTACTATCCTTCACTGCCGTTTCTACCAACACCTTATCCACCTTGGTTGAAAACATCATATTTAGGGCTCTAGCAAATGGATGTTTAGTGTTCGCTGAATAATAAACCTTATTATCGTAGGTTTCGTTCTTAATCACGCCAATTGACTCAAGATTACTTAATTCACGACGTACGGAATTAATTTGTTCATCAATCACCCTGGTCATTTCCCTGACATAGTAGGAACGCTCAATGTTGCTAAAAAATAATGATAATAATTTTGTTCGCGTTTTCGAGCCGAACAATTTTTCTAAAGGAGTTGTATTTTCTTTGCCCATATTACTTATATTTTAGCACCAGAAGCTGTATTTTAGTAGTGTTCAACCTGAAACTTTTCTAAAATCTTGTCTAAAATTTCTTCCCGCTTGTACCATTTTATTTCCGGATTACGTTTAAACCAAGTCATCTGGCGTTTTGTCAACTGAAAATCTGAGGTCGAAGCCAAATTTATCGCCTCCTCCAGGCTCAAAACTCCGTTCAAATAATCCCAAACATATCGATAAATATTACTTTTCATCGCCGGTAAGCCAAAATCATACTTAGAAGCCAGTTTGCGACATTCCTCATATAGTTCTTCATTAAACATCGACTGAACACGTTTTTTAATACGCACACCAAGCTCTCCACGGTCAGTCAAAATACCATAAATTTCGTACTCATCCCCCATTTTCTTCCGGTCAAGTTCCCCCTTCTTCGCTTCATCTGAAAATTGATAATCAAACACCAATGCATCTACATAAAGCCCCGTCCCACCTACCACGATTGGCTGCTTGCCTCGCGCTAAAATTTCCGCAATCTTCTCTTTCGCATAGTTTTTCCAGTCCACCACCGTGAATCTCTCGTCTGGTCGCACTAAATCAAAACCAAAATGTGGTATTCCGCCGCGCTCCATCAGGTCTGGTTTCGCCGTACCGATATCCATACCCTGAAAAATCGTTCGCGAATCTGCGCTGATAATCTCGCCATTAAGACGTTTTGCCAGCTCCACCGCAACTTTCGTCTTCCCCGATGCAGTTGGTCCTACAATTACTATAATTTTAGTGTTCATTTTTAACTATAAAAATCTGGCCAGTGCCACCCCTGTAAACTTCACCGACCAGTCCCCTAATTATTTAATATTTTTTAGATATTCCGCGAGTTCCGTTAATTTCACGGTCTTTTCTGCATCCTTCTCACGCACTGAAACTGTACCATTTTGTTTATCACGTTCACCGACAATCAATAACACCGGTGTCTTCATCGAGACCGCACGCTTAATCTTCTTTCCGAGCGACTCATCTGATACATCTGAGGTATAACGCAAATCATTATGCTTCAAAGGCGTCTCAAGCGTCACCTCACTTAAGATTTGCTTGATCTTCTCTACATAATCCAAGACCTGATCATTTACCGTCAGAATACGCACTTGCTCTGGCGCACACCAGAATGGAAACCAACCAGAGGTATGTTCGATAAATACCGACATAAAACGCTCAATCGAACCCAAAGTAGCATGATGAATCATCACTGGCTGTTCTTTTTCGCCATTCTCGTTCACAAAAGTCAAACCAAAACGTTCCGGTTGCACGAAATCCAGCTGAATTGTCGCTACTTGATGTTCGCGGCCAATCGCATCTTCCGCCATAAAGTCAATCTTCGGGCCATAAAATGCTGCCTCACCTTCCATTTCGAAATAATCCAGTCCATTTTCGATCGCCGCCTCTTTAATTTGTGCCTGTGCCATCCCCCAAAGTGATTTATCACCGAGATATTTATCCTCATCGTTACGATAAGAAAGGCGAGCACGTAATTTACTCATCCCCACCACAGTATAGAGTTCACGCACAATTCCGACTAAGTTCTGGATTTCTGCTTTAATCTGCTCTTTACGGCAGAAGACATGGGTGTCATCCTGAGTCAAAGAGCGCACACGCGATAATCCACCCAGCTCACCTGATTTTTCATCGCGGTAATCAGTCGTAGATTCCATATAGCGCACCGGCATTTCCTTATACGTACGTGGACGACTGGCAAAAATTTGCGCATGATGTGGACAGTTCATTGGCTTCAAAGCAAATTCTTCCCCGTTCACTTGAGAGTGTACTAAGAATAATTCTGCACCGAACTTTGCATAATGGCCTGAAGCCTTATAGAGATCTAACTTCGTAATATGTGGCGTCCAAACTCGCTCAAAACCGTGTTTTGCCCGTAGTGACAAGGAATAATTCGTCAAAACATCACGCAGTACTGTCCCACGAGGTGAGAAGAGCGGCAAACCAGCACCTACTAATTCTGAAAAACTAAACAAATCTAGTTCCTTACCTAGTTTGCGGTGGTCACGAGCCTTTGCTTCTTCTAGACGCTGCAGGTATTCCTTTAATTCTTCTTCCGTCTCAAAAGCTACACCGTAAATACGGGTCAACATTTCCCGTTTTTCGTCACCACGCCAGTAGGCCCCAGCCACCTTAATTAACTTAAACGCTCCGACCTTACCGGTATTTTCCACATGTGGCCCCTTGCAGAGATCAGTAAAATCACCGAGTTGATAGAAAGAAATAGTCTCTGATTCTGGCAAATCTTCGATCAATTCCACCTTGTATTTCTGGTGATTTTCTTTCGCCCAAGCCAAAGCCTCTTCGCGGCTCTTCTCAGAATAGATCAATTCGAACTTCTTATTAATGATTGAATACATTTTTTTCTGAATCTTCGGAAGATCAGCATCGGTGATTTTCATCACATTTCCCTCTGCATCTTTCACTTCCGAAAGATCAATATCATAATAAAAACCAGTTGCTGTCGCTGGACCCACGCCAAACTGCACTCCTGGATACATTTCAACCAAAGCGGCAGCTAAAACATGACTAAGTGTATGGCGCATTTTCATTACATTTTGCTCATCTTCACCACATAGGTTACACATTCTGCCTTCTTTCTAATTACTCAAAATATTTCTTTTATTTTAACACATTTTATGGTAAAATACATCTATGGGTCGCTAACTCAGCTGGCTAGAGTGTCTCCTTTACACGGAGGAAGTCGGGGGTTCGAATCCCTCGCGACCCACCAGATTTAGTTAATCAAAAACCGGATTTTACATCCGTCTTTTTTTATTTCTTCTTCACCACCTTCTTCGTGACGTCGAATTTTTCCATATAATTCCCCACCATCAATCTAGTCTGAGAATAAAACGCCGTAAAGGATTGATAAACAATCGCTACCACCGGCATCAAAAGCCATTGTAATAACATGAAAATCTTTGGTTTCTTGATATGAGCCGGTCGTTTAGGTAGCATGCCAAATGATAGTAAGATCGTCGCCATTAAACCAATCGAAGCGAATAATTGCACATAAGAAATTGTATTCGGCAAGTTAAAGGTTAAAAGCTCCTTCGAGGAAGCGTTGAGTAATTTTGGTACCCAACCACCAAACGCCACCATCGGTGAGATCGAAGCTAAAGTTACGTGACCTTCAAGGAGTCTGGCAAATTTCACAAATAATGGCCAGAATTTCATTCCGGTACGATCCATGCGGTCTTTCGAAAAAGTCCTCACCCCCACATAAGCCACATCCGAAGCCCCATAATCCCAGCGTCGAAGCTGAATAAATTGCGCTTTCAGGGTCTTCCATAAACCATTTTCCAGCACCGCATCCTGATAAATCGGAATATGAATCGGCTTCACGCTATAATCGCCCTTGAAGTAAAATAGTGAGCGCCAATATTGATGACCATCTTCCACAATCGTCAATTTACTCCAGTAGCCCATATTTGATAACGCCAAAAATGGTTGCGAATGTGAAGCGAAATTCTTCAAAGTATGCACGCGCATCGAAGAAATAATATTGAAAAATGAGTTCGACACTGCGATAATTCGCATCGGCGCCGGCGTTTCCCAGATATTATTGGTAAACAACGAAACTGGTTGATAGCTTAAATGTTGACGGTTTGGATGCACCACAAATTCATAAGCCACATTATCTAGATATGACTTGTGCATCTTATTATCCGAGTCTAGAGAGGTTGCAATCACGTTCGCAAAATCAATCTTCTCCTTACGCAAGAATTTCGCCAGCTCCTCCGCCGCATAATCCAAATTTGGCCCCTTACCCTGAATTTCCCCCTTCAGATCTTTTGGATGCATCACTGGGATAAAAGCATAAAAATCGTCTTTAAACTTCTCATACAACTGCTTCGCGTTCTCCTTCATCGCTTCCCCACCACGCTCTTCATAGCCGAACACTAAAATTATTTTCTTATTATCAAAGGTAGTATTTTTCACCGCCTCTACTGTCGGAATCAAAGTTTCGATACCTTCATTGTAAGCCACCATAATCACCGCATGATAAATATCCACTGGTTTTGGAAATTCTACCTTGAGTACCTTACCATTTTCGTCTAGCATTTTTTCCGACACCACCAAATCACGACCGGTTGCTAGCATCTTCAGATTTCTCACATGCTTATCAAAACCAAATTCGTTGCTTTTCTTACGATGATACTTCTCATAAGCCGCATGTGGGTCGTATAAATCCAAAAATCTCTGATGCCAGTCCACTTTTTCTGAAGCTTTCGAAGCCTGATATCCCTGCACGGTACGGAAAGTAATCCCCACCGCTTTCACCAAAGTCGTGGCAATAATAAATAACAGATAATAAGACCCCAGTACCGGGCTAATCAGCGAAAATACCACCAAAAGAATCAAAATCATATACGAAGTAAAACCCGGCAAAATCTCAAAAAAGCGATAAAGCCTCGTTCGCTTCCCCTGTGGTAAATCCAAACTATCCCAAACCGATTTCTGCGTATTTTGCTGCGTCTTTTTCTGCGCCTTCTGCTGTTTTTTCATCATCACTATATCCGAATTAATTAACTTTCACCTAGTAATCTAATGAAAACCAAAAATCCTAGCACTAAAATACCTAGTGAAATACAAATAAACATTTTTGCCACCGCCGCTCCCTTTTTCTCAAAAATTCGCAGTGCTAATAGATTATGTAATACCCCCAAAGTTAAGGCCAAAATTGGAAAAATCAGCATCGCCTGCCAAGATCCATCGTGATAACCCCCAGAATTCGCCATCGAAGACCATTCTCCACCTTGATAACGCCCGATATCCCCGTAGCTAATTTTTACAATTGAGGCATTTGGCTGCAAATTCAATGCCGAAAAAATCAGAAAAGCCAGAGATAAAATCAGAAGTATTACCTGAAAAATTACCAGGCTACGTTCCTTCTGATAGGCTTCTTTAAAAGTCGCAATTAATTCTTTCATTCCTCTTATTATACCATTTTTATTTATCAAGCAATTTACAAATCAAATTCAACATCAATTCTTTCTCTTCCGGCTGACTTTCCGCAATCAAAAGCACCAAAGCCGTCAAAGCTCGATCAGAGAGCTTCGTCTCCCCCTGTTCATTCA
>JABZKE010000171.1 GCA_015257445.1 Nanosynbacter sp.
TTTTGGTAGTGCATTATCGACTATAACTTATAACGTGATGGTGGGAATTTTAAGCGTATTTTATCTGTTAGTCGGGGCAGCTTAACCTGTAATTTTGAGATTTTGACATTTGCAGAAAGTTTTTTAAACTGCTATAATCAAATTATCCTAGTGGCAACATGATTTTCTGTATAGTCATGTTAAGGGATTTCGTGGTAATGGTTCTGTGGAATTATTACATAAGATTTTACCCACCGTAGTTAGATATTACGGAAAATATATGCCACTAGGATTTTTTGTTCTATAATAGACATATTAACCATGAGAATTTTGGTGGGAATGGATGAAGCAAAAAGTTAGGGTAGTCGGAATTATTAAGAAAGATGATAGCTTTTTGTTGCTGAAAAAAGTATTACATGATGATTCCGATGCGGTGATGTGGTGTTTGCCAGCGGGGAAGATTAATTTTGGTGAGCAGCCAGAAGAGGCGATGGGGCGAACGATTTTTGAAACTTTAAATCAGAAGATTGAGACGATTAAAATTCGTGATGTAATTACCTTTACGAATCAAAGTGACGGTTCGAATATTTATAATTTATATATCATATATGATATAATTTTGGCAGAAAATAGCGATTTAAAGCTTGAATTAAGTGATAAATATTCAGCTTATAAATATGTGAGCTTCTCGACGGATGTAAACTCGAATTTTCGATTGGCGGACGATACTGCTTCGGTAATTAGCGTAGAATTTGGACATAAGAAAATTGGAAAAGTAAATCGGATTGACGCAAGAGCAGCGGTGCTAGGTGCGACAATTTATACGGATGGTGGCTCGAGGGGAAATCCGGGGCCATCGGCGATTGGTTATGTAATCATTGATGAAAACGGCAAAGAAGTGGAGCGGGGTGGGGAATTTATTGGTTATGCTACTTCGAGATTAGCGGAATATTATGGCTTGAAGGCGGGGATTGAAAAGGCACTAGAATATGGATTTAAAACTGTGAAATTTGTGTCGGATAATTTGATGATGGTGAACCAGATGAATGGAATTTATACGGTGAAAAACAGTGATATTTTGCCGGTGTATGAGGAAATTTTGAAATTAATTCAGCGATTTGATGCGGTGGCATTTACACACGTGAGGCGAGAGCAAAATCAGGCTGCGGATGCGGAATTAAATGAAGTTTTAGACGAATATACGATTGAAAGAATCTAAAATTTATTCTGGACA
>JABZKE010000172.1 GCA_015257445.1 Nanosynbacter sp.
TAATCTCTAACCAGGGTAAGGCCGAAAAACGCTTTGATTTCGTAATTAAAACCGACAACAATATCTATGGAATCGAAACTAATTTTTATGGTGGTGGGGGCTCTAAGCTCAATGAAACGGCTCGTAGTTATAAAACACTCGCACTTGAAGCTAAAACGATAGATGGTTTTAAGTTTGCATGGTTTACTGACGGAAAAGGCTGGAATAGCGCTAGAAATAACCTTGAAGAAACTTTTGACGTATTGGACGACGTTTACAATATTAACGATCTTGAAAGTGGCATAATAGGGAGATTTTAGTCAGTATGTCCGATAAAAATAAAGAAATAAAGAAATGGGGGCCAGACGACTTCGAATTAGAAATGACTAGCGTTTGGAGTTTTCCTAATCGTGGTAATTGGGCCACCCACGATGCGAAATGGCGCGGTAACTGGTCGCCATATATTCCGAGAAACATTCTACTTCGCTATTCAAAAGAGGGTGATTGGGTATTAGACCAATTTGCCGGCGGCGGTACTACATTAGTGGAGGCAAAGCTGTTAAACCGTAATATCATTGGGATGGATATTAATCCGGTCGCACTTAAAAGATGTCGTGAAAAAGTCAAATTCAAACATGAGGGTGCAAATGGTATAGTTAAGGTATCGAAATGTGACGCGCGCAATCTAAAACCGATCCCAGATGAAAGTATTGATTTAGTATGTACTCATCCGCCATATGCGAATATTATTCACTACAGTGAGGGCCAAGATATTCCACAGGATTTATCAAACTTTAAGTTCAATGATTTTTTAGAACAAATGAAAAGTGTAGCATCAGAAAGCTATCGCGTGTTAAAGTTTGGTAAATTCTGCGCGATTTTAATGGGCGACACACGTCAGAAAAGTCACGTAATTCCACTAAGCTTTAAAACGATGCAAATATTTGAAGAAGCCGGTTTTAAGCTAAAAGAAATTATCATGAAAGAACAACACAACTGTCGAGCGACTGGCTATTGGAAAACTAATAGTATTAAATATAACTTCCTTTTATTGGCCCATGAGTATCTGTTTATTTTTGAGAAAGAGATATAAAAATGAAACATAAAAATCTGTTTATATTGAACTATATAAGAATCAAGCGAGAAGCTATAGAATTATTACGAAGTATCAATTTTTGTGATGAACAAATAAATATTTGAGAATTATAATAAATGGCTAAAATAAGTAATAAAG
>JABZKE010000025.1 GCA_015257445.1 Nanosynbacter sp.
AGCAAGGTGCCAAATTATATAGAACAGCCACCCAAACGGGTGGCTTTCTGTTTTTTATATCAAAATACATCCTGTTTATGTTAAAATAATAAATATGATTAGCCAAAAATCACAATCCTCACACCCTTACGGGGAGTGGTTTAGACGGAAATTGAAGTTTCTCGGACTATTTTTGGCTTTAATTTCTTTCTCGAATCTCATTCTCACTAATAATACTTTTGCTCTCTTCGTTCCGACCTTATCTGCTTCCGTAGATCAAGCTAATCTGCAAGTGAATGGGAATCAAGTGATAAATTCCACAGACCAAACCAAGGAGATACCACTCAGGCTCAATGTCGAGACTAATAATAGGACTGGTTATACCGCCACTATTAGCTCAAGCTCCGAAAATACATCTCTCGTAAATTCTAGCCCTGCAAGTACGAATCAGATTCCATCCATTTCTTCGAATCTAAATCTTTCAGATTTTAACGCGAATACTTGGGGTTTTAAACTAAATAGTTCTACCAGTTACAACCCTATCCCGGCATTATCTGCACCGATTAGTGTACTCCAGACTACTAATAAAACTAATGGTCTTGATTCAAATACGTTTAATCTTGGTATGAAATTAAGTCACAATCTAGAATCTGGTACCTATTCAAATACATTAGTCTTTTCTTTTATTTCTAACCCATATACACCGAAAGCTGTCATGATTAAAGGGTTAGATTTTCAAGGTCGCTTGGCGCGTTTCGATCCGAATCCTAGTCACGTCAATGGCCATCCGGAATTACCAACTTACCCCAACCTGGTTCACATCAAACGTGAGAGAAACGCCTCAAATGTTCCAATAAGTGCCATTAATCTCGAAGCGGATAATTCTGAAGCGGAAATCAAAGCTTGGTATGATAGCGCCACAAAAACGGTCCACTGGTATTCATCAGCTGAAAAAATCTACCTAAACCCAGACTGTACTAATATGTTCGCCTATTTTACTGGTATGACCGATGTGGATCTATCGAGCTTTGATACTAGTGAAGTAGAAAGCATGAATGCGATGTTCTACTTTAATTTTGCGCTAGAAAAACTTAATGTTTCTGGATTCGATACGAGCCACGTAAAAAATATGAGTGCTATGTTCGATAATCTCACCTCCCTTAAGGAGCTAGATATCACTAATTTTAACACTAGTAATGTCGAAACCATGCAGTATATGTTTTACAATTTGAATAAGGTGAAAACTCTTGATGTCTCGCATTTTGATACGCGAAATGTTAAAAACATGGAAGGTGTGTTTGCCTGGATGACTAGTCTTGAATCATTAAATCTCAGTAATTTTAATACTAGCAAGGTTACCACTATGCGAGATATGTTTGCTGCTACCACTACACTTAAATCTCTAGATTTATCTAGTTTTGACACTAGAAATGTTGTTGATATGCGATCCATGTTTTATTATGTGATTTCACTAAAAACACTCAATGTATCTAGTTTTAACACGGAAAATGTCGAGAATATGAGTAATATGTTCGCACGTACTGATAGTCTGGAGGAGTTGGATTTAAGTAGTTTTAAGACTCCGAAAGTTAAAGCCTTCCGCGCGATATTTTATACAGAGGATCCTGATAAAAATGTCATGAGGCGAATTTATGCTTCCGCTGATTTTGATATCAGCACAGCCGTAGCTTCTCATGCCACCGATCCACAGGCTAATATTGATATCTTCTGGCAAATGAAAAATCTGGTAGGTGGCAATGGTACTAGGAGTGCTAATAATTCTACCCCAGGAATTTATCTCCTTAAGATTGACCGTCCAGGCGTCCCCGGTCTTTTCACTCGAAAACCGTAAAAACTAATATGTTTATGTTAAAATAAATGGGTATGGCAAGCGATAAAATGTATATTTTATCCCCTTGTAGGAGGTGGACTAAGGAATTTATTCTAATTCTGTTTTTGAGTATCACTTCCATTTTCTGCAATTTATGCATTAATAAACATTCCTATGCTCTATTTATACCAACCCTCTCAGCTTCAATTGATAATTTCTCATCATCGGTTAATGGTAATCAAGTAATTAATTCCACTGATCGTACTACTGAAATTCCCCTGAGATTGACCGTCAATACCACTAATAGAACCGGATACACCGCCACCATTAGCTCAAGTTCTGAAAATACCGCCCTTACCAATTCTTCGCACTCTTCTTCTGATAAGATTAATTCTATTTCATCGGCGGCGGCCTTAAATTTATTACCCAACAACACCTGGGGATATAAGGTAACCTCAGAAGCTAACTATAATCCTATTCCATCGCTAAATTCACCCGCCACCTTTTTGCAAACTACGGCCAAAACTAATGGTAGTGAATCGAATAATCTAAGCTTCGGCATGAAACTTAGCTCATCACTTGAAAGTGGTAGTTACGAAAACACCCTAGTCATTACGGTGGTCTCGAATCCCTACGAACAGCAAGCAATCATCAATGATTCTTTACATGGCGATATTGGCTGGGTTTCAACGAGATCAGTAGGATATGCACTTGTCGAAATGTACAATAATATCCACCATATTAAGTGGTGTCCTAGCTTAGATTCATCGAAGATCTCTACCTATAGGAGAATAGATTCCGATGAGTCGGACTATCCAGTTTATTTGTGGATGGATTTTGACAATTCCACTCTCTATTTTTGCTCGGAATCGAATAAAGTTTATTTCAACAAGGATAGTAAAGAAGCTTTTTCTAGACTAGAAGAGCTTGAGGATGTTGATTTATCTCACTTTAATACGGAGAAGGTGGAAAACATGCATGGTATGTTTTCTATGGCTAGAAAATTAACCTCTCTTGATCTCTCAGGGTTTAATACTAAAAATGTTACAAACATGGGCGGCTTGTTTAGCAATATGGAGAGCCTAAAGCAGCTAAGTCTATCAAATTTCAATACTAGTAATGTTAAAAATATGAATGACATGTTTTATCGTATGCGTGGAATTAATACATTAGATTTGTCTAATTTTGATACTAGCTCAGCCACCAATATGTCTGGCATGTTTACTGATGTCGAGAATGTTAGGGAATTAAACTTGTCCAATTTTAATACCTCAAAAGTTTATGACATGAATAATATGTTTTCAGGAATGAAGAAGCTTGAGAAAATCACGTTTGGATCTAATTTTAGTACTAGCAGAGTTAATGATATGGGGCGTATGTTTAGTCGCCTGCCAAAACTTAAAACTTTGGACTTGTCTAACTTTGATACTAACAATGTTACAGATATGAGTAGTATGTTCAGCTATGATACTACGTTGAATGACTTAAAACTTGGACCTAATTTTACTACTGAAAAAGTCACAGATATGGCATATATGTTTGCTGGTATTTGTGATTTGTCTTCGATTGATCTAAGTACCTTCAATACACCAAGACTAAGAAGAGTTAGTGACATGTTCTCACTAATTGATGAAGATGATCAATTAGTCACTTGTCCGAATGGTGATAAATTGCAAAAAATCTATGCGGTAAATGATTTTAATATTTCAAAGATTAGGCAGACAAGTGATATTTTTACGGGTCGCGAAAAACTCCGTGGTGGCGCTGGCTCCTTCCTTTCTGATCCATCTACCGCTGATAAAACCTGGCTCCGCATCGACGACCCAACTAATGGCCACCCAGGCTACTTTACCAGAAAACCATAATCAGACTTTTTAGGTTCATAAAAAGAAAACGCCGCTCCTCATTTTTTTGTAACCTTCAAAAAAAGAATATCGTACCGCTTTTTATTTTTGGACGTTATTAAAAAGAGAATGTCGTCTTGCCTTTTGAGGACATAGGCTTGGGCAAGCGCTCTTGAGCGGTCCAAAAAAAGACATGCGACATTCTTTCCCCTAGAGTGTCTCCGGAACGGGGTATGCGACATTCTCTTCCTCTAATTTTGTAGTAACTTAGCTAATCTTGCGCGAAGACCCGTATCTTCCTCTTCGCTATTCAAAGTATCCACCGTGACTCGTAATAATCCAAAGGCTGTAATAAAGGAATAATCCAAGTCAATCTCCGTGGCATTCTGAATATCTGGAATATCTACATCATCCAACAAATGAATCACCGGGCGTCTAGCGAAAGGTAATTCCTCATACCAATCCGAAGTGGCTAGTGCTTCTTGTAAGGTCGAAAGTCCAGCTCCACCACCACAGAGTAAAATCTTATTTGGCAAAGCTTCAAGCAGGGAAAAATCAGATAATGCCAAACCCACTCCAGAAACCCAAACTTCGGTATTATCGGCTATGGCTTTTTCGACCTTTTTCATGCGATCCGGCACGTTCAAAATATTTTGCACTTCGTTCATGCGCTCTGCATCAGAAACCGTCAGAGTCTTCAGCGTATGCAGGTCGTTAGAAAGTAATCCGCTATATTGAATTTTCACTAATTCTGCCGTATCAAAATCGAGCCCCACCCGACTAGCTACCTGATGTGTGAAGCTACGACCACCGATGCCAAACATCTTAGTCCCCTCTACTCCACCATTATCTACCACGGCAATATCGGTCGTACCACCACCAATATCCATCACAATCGCAGACAGATTAGAATCGAGATTATTTCCAAGGCAAGCACGACAAACCGCAAACGGCTCTACCGCTACGGCGACAAGATCAAGATTTAATTCGGCGCAGACTTTTTCAATTGCCGAAATGTGCACTAATGGTGCAAACGCGGTGTAAAATTGCAAAACTAACTCTGATCCCTTAAAGCCGATCGGATTGCTAACTTTGTATCCGTCAATCGAAAGGGAAACAATCGCCGAATTAATCAGGCGCACTTCCACGTCTGGGTTGTCGGTTTCTAGTGCGACCTCTTCACGAGCCTGCTCTTCGGCTTTATCTTGTACGCGTTTAATAATTAATTGCATTTCCTGATCAGAGATTGGTTTATTGCCATCTTTACGACGGTAGCGTACCGTCTTCGTATTGCCCTTGATTAATTCACCGGCGATGCCTACTGAACAGGTTCTGGCTACCACTCCAGCCATATTTTCTGCACGCGACAAAGCCTTTTCGCAGGCAGCAATCACTGCAGGAATATCCGCAATCGCCCCCGCATACATGTTGCCCATCGCCTGATGCTCTTTACCTACACCACGAATAATCAGGTTATCGCCTTCTTGACGCTCAGCGATTACCGCTTTGATATATTCAGTACCAATATCTAGCGCGAGAAGCGTTTCCGGCATTTCATTTTCATTCTTCAGGCCATGTGGAATATTCATAAAAATCTCGTTTACTTTTCCTAATTATAACACATTAAGCATAATTACTATTTCGTGCCAAAAAAGTTTGTGCTAAAATTAAATTACTATGCCAATCATCACAAATCTATTCCCGGATATTTTTCTGGTGCCGCGTCAAAAAATCATTCAGAAATTCTGCGCGACACTCTGTCTTGGCTTGGCTTTTAATTTCTTGATGATTACTCAAAATACTTCCGCTTTTACCCCAAGGCTCAGTGTTTCAATCGACCAAACCCAAATATCTAACATCGATGGCACCGATATTATCTTCGGATCGAATCCAGGTCGCAGTTCCAGTGTGCCATTTTCGATCAATGTGAATACCAATAATCGTACTGGCTACAAAGTTTTTATCTCCGCCAAGGATGAAAATACCGCACTAAAATCCGGTGGCCTGCGTATTAATTCCATTGGTCAATCCGAATCACTGGGCAACTTCCAGGATAATGAATGGGGTATCTCTGCTCTCGGTACTACCGGCAGCTACTTGCCAGTCTCTCCTGCTTCAAACCCATACAAGCTAAAGGAATCCGATACTCATGCCAAGCAAGGTGATAATATTAATCTTTCTGTTGGATTGAAGCTCTCTGGTGCTCTTCAGCCGGGTGTCTACCAAAACCAACTAGTCGTCTCCGTGATTACTAATCCACTCGATAATATTACTCGTCTCGCTCCTGGACCAGCTATTCAGGCCGCCATGAGTGAATTAACAAATGGCCATCTCGAAGAAGTTACCTCCGTCAAATGGCAAGGTCCATCATCCCTGCCAGCGCTCACTCCCGCCAAGCCAACCTATGAAGATTTTGGCTACAAAAATGTCTCGCTCGATGACACCTATGATCCGATTTACCTCTATTATGACCAGGCCACTAAGTCCATGATTTTTCAGTCCACCCCGGCCTTGATCGATGTCTATCTCAATAAAGATAGCTCCGAGATGTTTAATAATCTATCGAAAATGACCTCGATTGATTTGTCTCATTTTGATTCTCGCGAAGTGGAAACTTTTGCTGACTTCCTAATGAATGCTGAAAGCCTTGCTTCTGTTGATGTTTCGCATTTTGATGTGCGCAAAGTTAAGGATTTTCAGGGGATGTTCTATGCTAATTCATCACTCACTTCTCTAGACTTAACCAGTTTTCATACCGATTCCGCTACTAATTTCTACCAAATGTTCTTCTTGTGTAGTCAAGTTTCCGATCTGAAAATTCCAAATTTCAAAACCGGTAAAGTTACTCACTTTGAGTCAATGTTTGGTTCGATGGATGCTCTGGAGTCGCTTGACCTTACGCATTTTGATGTCAGTAGTGGTGAAAATTTTGATTTTATGTTTGCCGGTAACGCCGCAATGACTAATCTAAATATTAGTAACTGGTATACACCAAAGGCTAAAGATATGAATAGTATGTTCTATATGATGTACGCACTTCCTCATCTTGATATTTCTCACTTTGACACTTCGAACGTCACGAATATGGATAGCATGTTCTACGAAATGAATGCCCTCGAAGAGCTTAATGTGAGCCATTTCCGTACCAGCAATGTGACGAAGATGGGTTCAATGTTCTATAACGTCAGTAGTGTGCGTCAACTCGATGTTTCAAATTTTGACACTAGTAATGTGGAAGAT
>JABZKE010000173.1 GCA_015257445.1 Nanosynbacter sp.
GTAATACAAGATCCTGGTCATCCAGATTTTCCTGAGCCGCATCAACATAAAATTTTTTATTTCTTAGGCATAAAAAAGTAGAAGATTGCATTTCTGAGTATCGAAATTTAAGTTAAAAATAATTCGTTAATAAAAAATATACCCCAGAAACGGGGTATATTTTATTTTTTACTCTTATTCGAGAGTGATTTCTGCTTCGGCTTCAGTAGATTCTTCAGCTTCAGTAGTTTCCTCTTCGTTCTTACGGGCGACCACACCAGTACCTACTGGAATCTTGCGACCGATAATGACGTTTTCCTTGAGACCATTGAGGTGGTCAACACGACCAGAGATGGCAGCGTTGATAAGCACACGAGTGGTGTCTTGGAAGGATGCAGCAGAGAGGAAGGAGTCTGACCAGATAGCGACCTTGGTAATACCAAGTAACATACGGGTGTAAGAGGCTGGCATACGACCCTTGGCTTCGAGCTTTTGGTTTTCGTCTTCGACGGCAGAGAGGGAGACGATATCACCAGTCACGAAGTCAGTATCACCTGGTTCGTCGATTACGACGCGGCTGAACATCTGGCGGACAATCACCTCAAGGTGTTTGGCGGAAACTTCATCACCGTTAGCAGCATAAACGGACATAATTTCGTTCATGATGTAGCGGGCAGTAGCTTCGGCTCCCTTGAACTTCAATTGATCTTGGAGATTCAAAGAACCAGTAGTGAGACGATCACCAGCTTCGACGGTGTCGGTTGGTTTGACCAACATTTCGGCATCATTAGGAATTTCGACGCGAACTGGAGCGCTACCGCCTTCGGTAAGAATGATGGCGCCGTCGACGATTTGAGCATTGCCATCAAATGGGGCAATGATTGGTTCGAGACCTTTAGCCTTAGTAGCAAGGACATCACCAGTTTTAACATTGGCACCGTCTTTAATCTTAATCTTGCGACCTTCAGAAATTTCAATCTTTTCGGAACGGCCAGCAGTTGGGGTGATTTGAACCACAAAGTGATTGCCATCTTCCCAAACATCGACTAGACCAGAGACTGGAGCAATCCAAGCTTGACCCTTTGGTGAACGGGCTTCGAGAAGCTCTTCCACACGAGGGAGACCACGAGCGATAGCACCAGAACCTGCGACACCGGAGCTGTGCTTGGTATCGAGGGTAAGCTGAGTACCAAGTTCACCGAGAGATTGAGCAGCAATCAC
>JABZKE010000174.1 GCA_015257445.1 Nanosynbacter sp.
TATGACACCAAAAGCGGAATTAAAATTCGTGGGCGAAGAAGATTATATGGGGCCGCTAACGCTTTCTGGACTCTATAAATCAGGCCAGAGTCAGTTCCCTGTAGTCGATCGCCGTGGCGAACTAAGTGGAATTTTACACGCTAAGACACTCTTCCAGCTTGATATTAAAGATACCGATCAGGCTTCCGCTTTTATGGATCGCAAAATCGTCTATCTTTCGGAAGATTATCCACTCTATGAAGCACTTTTCACCTTACTGCGTTCACACGCGCAGGCTTTTGTGGTAGTAGATGAGGCAGGGAAAATCTCTGGTTTGCTCGACGCACGCGTATTATTAAATTCCCTGCTTTCAATTGACGATTCAGCTGATTTTACTAAAGACGAAGATTTGGCTTCGGTAGTGGAATACGCCAAGCGCTTTAAAAATTAATTAACTAGGCATGGATTTTAATGCATAGGAGATATCTTAAAAGACGACTAATAGCTGGACTAACTTTACTTAGCTTATTTTTGGTTACTACGGCATTAAATCCAAAATCCTATACCACCACACCAGCCTATTCGGAACAAAAAACCGAAGATTCGAGCAAACCGCTAGCTAGTGAAGTTTTGCCTAGTCTCGAAGTTAAAGGTCGCGCGCCAAAAACCGGCTATAAACGCACGGAGTTTTATAAGAATTGGCCAGAGATCGAGGGCTGCAACCTTAGACAACGCGTTCTGAAACGAGATTTTGGCGAGACGGCGAAAACTGATGATAAATGCAATGTAGTTTCAGGAAGCTTCTATGAACCATACACTGGGACGGAGATGAGTTTTTCAAGTCGTGAAGAAATTGGCAAGAAGATTCAAATTGACCACATCGTGGCGCTTTCGGATGCCTGGCAGAAGGGTGCACAATATCTCGGTAGTGAAATTAGATTCCAGATTGCCACTGACCCACTAAATCTCGCCGCAGTGGATGGGTCAGCTAATCAGCAAAAATCTGATAGCGACGCAGCAAGTTGGCTACCGAAGAATAAAAGTTTTCGTTGCCAATATGTGGCGCGCCAGATTTCAGTTAAGAAAAAATACAACCTTTGGGTCACGGAAGCCGAAAAATCCGCCATGAGCAATGTGCTAGGTGGGTGTCCGGAACAGAGAACTTATTAGAAAATTAAATAAATATTTTATAAGCGAGTAAAAAATG
>JABZKE010000026.1 GCA_015257445.1 Nanosynbacter sp.
ATTTGATAGATTTTAGCATGTTTATTCCTTCTGAATAAATAATTATAACAAAAAATCCTAAATTAAGTAAGGAGAATGCCGCTTACCTCGTTCCGGAGACGCTCTAGGTGAAGAATGTCGCATGCCTTTTTTCGGACCGCTCAAGGGCGCTTGCCCAAGCTTATGTCCTCAAAAGGCAAGACGACATTCTTTTTAAGCTTGTTTCTTGAGTTTGTTCTGTAAAACAAAGATGATGACTAACCCAATAATTGAAGTTATGGCGATGAGATACATCATATTAAGTGGGACTTCGTGGGAGAAAAAGGAAATTTTATAGTCGAGGGCGGTTTTGACAGCGTCGACAGCTTGGGCTGGAATTTCGGTTTTAGCCATTTCCTGGAACGGGGCAGTGAGAGCGTGATTTTTAATCAGCGACATAAAATAGGTACTTGGCAGAAACATAATACTATCACGCAGTAAAGCTGAGAAATTAGAAATCGGCATGTAAGCGCCACAAATAAAACCATAACCAGCGCTCACAATATTCGCCACAGCACTGAGTTGACCCTGAGTTTTGAGGCCAAAATTTACCACAGAAGCGAGTGCGGTACCGAAGAAAGAAAGTAGAATAACATCGCCAAACAGCAGCAAAACATCGTTCAATTCGTAGTACCAACAATTTTGGATGCGGATATAAAGTAAGCAAAGAATGAGCGCCACGAGATTAATAATAATCGTGGAAATAAATGTCGCAGTGAAATAAGCAAGACTCTTGGTATGACTTTTGATCGGAGAAACATCGATATCTTTCGTACTACCAGTAACCTTATCATTCACCATCAAAAGATTCGAGGAAAAAGCCACCGTCACGCTACAGACCGCGAGAAGACAGGCGAGAATTTGCCCGTTCACCACAGCGTTAATTACACCTTCTGGGAGTGCGACACCTAAGGCATCTTGATCAAGGCTATTATGAAAGACACGACCAAGAAAAGTAACGTAGAGAATCAATAAAATCATTGGCGTAATCAGTGAAGCGAAAAACATCGACTTATCACTGAAGAAAACTTTGACATTGCGAGCAGTGAGATTGAGAAATTTTTTCATGTTTTACTCCGTTTTCGTTTTGCTATTTTTTGATTCTAAAATATCAGATCCTGGTTTATTTTTCGTAACTGTGAGAAAAACATCATCTAATGTACTTTTAATTAATTCAAAATCTTGAAAGAGCTCCGGATTTTTTACAATTAATTGCGTGACTACAGCCGAATTTTTGACTTTGATTTGAAAATCTTTATGGATTTTTTGGTAAGGCAATTTTAGCTTTTTAACTTCTGATTCATCTACGCCATAAAGATGCAAAACATCGGTAGCGTATTGAGTTTTTAATTCGAGCGGCGTACCTTCGGCAATGATTCTTCCCTTGTCCAAAATCGTGACATAATCTGCATCGGCGGCTTCTTCCATGTAGTGGGTGGTAAGAAAAATCGTCATTTTAAAATCCTCACGAAGTTTGGAAATAATCAGCCAAACCTTACTGCGAGTACCTGGATCTAGGCCAGTGGTCGGCTCATCAAGAATGAGAATTTTCGGCTGATGAATGATAGCACGCGCAATATCAACGCGGCGTTTTTGGCCACCAGAAAGTTTTTGAATTTTCTGATTTTTAATTTCGGCGAGATTAAAGAGTTTTTCTAATTCCTGATAACGAGCCTTAAAATCTTGACCGAAAATACCATAGAAGCCGGCGCGGAATTTGAGGTTCTCATAAACAGTGAGAGTTTTATCGAGGACGGAATCCTGAAAAACTACACCGATTTGATTTTTAATCTTATCGAGATGAGTGGCGACATCTTGGCCACAAATAGTGATGCGACCAGAATCAATTTTTAGACCACCGTACATCATGGAGATAGTGGTGGATTTTCCAGCACCATTGATGCCGAGGAAGGCAAAGAGACTGCCTTCATAAACTTCTAGATTAATCTTGCGAACGGCCTTAATTTTACCAAAGCTTTTCTCGAGATTTTCAATTTTGATAATTGTCTGATTGGTCATTAATATAATTATACACTAATTCGGCTTTTTAGACTTTACGAGTGAAGTAGCCGGGACGACCACTGGTTGGGTCGTCGATACGAAGCCAGGTTTTGTCGGCGGTCGATGGATCCGGAAGGAAGGAACCATTTCCACCACGAAGATTAGTACGCCCAGTAAACATATTCGTAAAATCTGTACCAGCGGAAGTATCAAAATCTTGCTTCACGTAAATTCTTTCGAGCTTATCAACGAGAAGGCTACGATCAATACCAAACATCGTATTAAAATCAGTTACTTTAGAAGTGTTAAAATTCGAAATATCCAGAGTTTTAAGTTTTTCAGTATTATTAAACATATTCGACATATTTTCGACGTTGCTTGTATCAAAATTTGATAGATTTAATTCTTCAAGATTTCGAAGACCACCAAACATACTTTTCATATCTTTAACTTTGGAAGTGTTGAAGTTAGATAGGTCAAGATTCGGCACACCTGAATTATAGAACATGTATTGCATATGCGTGACCGTCTGAGTGTTAAAGTTGTGAAGATCTAGTTTTTTAAGCGCATGAGTGTTTTGGAACATGTTACCCATAAACCAAGTATTACTAGTATCAAAACTTGAAAGATTAATTTCCTCTACCGAATAAGCCTCCATAAACATCGCGTTCATATAAATAACCTTACATGTATCGAAGGAAGAAAGATCAAGTTTTTTAATCCAGTTCTTATAAAAAAGTCTGCCCATATTCGTTACGTTACTGGTATTGAAATTCGAGAAATTAATCTCTGTGATATACGGCTGATTACTAAACATGGATTTCATATTAGTAACTTTGCTTGCATCAAAAGGCCTTAAATCTAATTCCTTGTAGCCAGAATATGAAAACATATCTTCACAATCTGGGTTAAGATAAAGCTTATCGGCCTCAGAATAGTAGTAAATAGTTTTAGTATTTTTATCGAGCCAAGCTAGGACCGCCCGATCGGAAGTTTCATCAATTTCAAGATGTACAGTAGGAATATTTTCTGCGGGGGATGCGGTACTACGTTTAAGATGCTCGATGCTATACTTTGAAGAAATTGGAGCAGAAAGAAGTGAAGAAATTTTACTTTGAAATTCTTTGCCCTTAACCAAATTAGCTTCCGTAGGGTACGGGCTAGTGACCGTAGAAAAAATTACTTTATTTTGATAGGTTCCGGTAGGTAAGTTATTCCCTAACTTTACACCAATGGCGAAACATATATTATTGCCCAGCGTTTCATTTCCGCTACTAATACCATAATGTGTATCATGCACTGAACCACTAGCTAAATCTAGTGGGTCCCATTCTTCTGGTTCTCTTTCGGGATGCTCCATTTCGCAATCGAAACTGCCAGCATAGGTATTTTCCGCAAAGTCGGCTAAATGTTCAATCCCTACCCCGCTAGAAATCATATTGATAGAAGAAGTATTCGAAGAATCATGAATGTCGGTAAAGGTGGCTTTTTCCACATCGACATAAGTATCCGTACCGGTAGGATTATTGGTTTTTATATTAAGATACATTGGTAGAGTCACGGCATGATTTGGTTTACTTAAAATATCGTTACTATGTAGCTCAATATTCGAGGCAGACAACAAAGAAACCGACAGCGTGGGCGTCGGTTTCAGGGCATAAGTAGATTGTAGATCAAAGAATAAATTGGATAATACCAGTGAAAAAATCAGTATCGTGATTTTGAAGAAAGTATCTTGGGAGAGAAAAAGTTTTTCAAAACTGTTAACGAGGAACGAAAGGACTCGGACCCCGGTGATACTTAATTTTTTCACACATGTAATCATAACATAAGTTTAATAGTTTATGCAATTGTTTTATTTACAACAATTGTTTATTCTACTTTTTCTCTCCTTCTTTACCCTTAGTATAGCATAAACGTTTTAAAAATACAGGTTAAATTCAGATTATATGTGGTGGGATTTGCAAGATGGATTTGTAAGATTGAGAGTATATTTTAGAACTCAGCACGATACTTGAGGCTTGCCGATTTTGCTTTTTACCGAGTTAGTGATAGAATAAAAATAACTTGGCGCCATAGCTCAGCTGGATAGAGCAGGAGACTTCTAAGCTCAAGGTCATAGGTTCGAACCCTATTGGCGCTACCAATTTTTATAAGTATGTTTGACGTACGGCTTACGAGCGTACGTTTTTTTATCGGAGATTTCGAGATAGGTAACATAGGTAGGATAAAAAACATTGAGTTTTTCGAACAAACCAAGGTGAGCATGAAAAGTAGTAACCGGTCCAACTACAATCAATTTATCATCATAAGTTTTCAAGGTGTGACGACAGGTTCCCGAAAAAAGTTTCTTGGTAGGAGAAATAATCCCCTTTTGATTACGCCAAAATTCGTCGAGTACGGGTGGGACAATGCCGTTATGCATATGTCCAGATAAAATATAATCAAAAGGCTGCAAAAGAAATTCTATATCTGGGGTCTGGAGATAAGTCGGAGCATGAATGAGAGCGAATTTCAATTTATCGACAGGTGGCTCTGGAAGATTCACTAGGGTTTTCGTAAGATCTTCGAGCTGGGCTTCGGCATTTTCAGCAAAATTCACCCCATCTTCGGTGTAATAAGATTTTTTCTGGGTGTAACCAAAACAGAAAATATCATCATCTTGGTAGATTTCATCATCGAGCAAAACTAGATTTGGCACCTCGCGAAGAGATTTAAGGAATTCCTCATCGCGCACGATATGCCAGCCTTTTTTATTTTCAGGAATGCGATAAAAATCATGATTACCAAGACTGACAATCATTTTGCGAACGGAAGAAATAGCCGTGAGATTTTTTAAAAAACTAAGAAAACGTTCGCGCTCACTGAGAGAATCCACGCATTCCAAAGTATCGATGAGATCCCCAGGCATAAAAATATAATCTGGACGAGCCTGCTCAAATTGTTTAATAATAGCGCGGAGTTTAAGATTTTTCACGAGCTTAGAAAAATGAATATCAGAAATCACCGCGATTTTCAGAGACTTAGATTGACCAGAAAAAAGCGGTGTTTTGCGATAAAGTTTGTAGGTAGTTTCTTGAAAAATTTTCACTCGAAAGAATTATTTAGTTTTAATCAAGCGGTAGTAAATACTTGGCGCAAAACGCACGGAAGCGAGTGGACCTTGAACGGCTTTTTCGAGCTTGATGAGGGCCTTGGTGCTAAAAATTTTCTTCATGGTACGACTGCGGAAATTCGAAACCGAGAGCACATCCATGATTTCAAAACCAGTTTTCTTAAAAAGATCCTCGACATAGGCTGGGTGATAATTATAAAAACCGTCCTTATCAATTTCCTTCAAGTTCGATGGTTGCTTGTCGAATGGATTAACCGAGGAGCGCTTGAACCAGTAGCGGAACATCTTTGGCAGAGTACGCTTATTAGCGACTTCAATAACGGCTACACCACCCGGTTCAAGAATGCGGTTAAGTTCACGAAGAACTTGCTCGAGATTTTCGAAGTGATGAGTGGCGCGCACCATGAGCAGAGCGGAAAATTCACCATCAGAAAATGGTGTCTTATAAATGTCACCCTGGACAGTATGAAGTTTGTCACCAAATTCTTCCCTGGCCTGCTCGAGATTAAGTTTGGAATAATCAAACAGAGTAGCACGCTTGGCACGTGGCAAATATTCATTAGCTAGACGGCCATAACCACCACAAATATCGACAAAATTATCCATATTTTTCGGTAGCAAACGACGAATCGCAGTGCGGTCGGCAAGATCCTCATACTCACGCCCAGAATCTTCCCAGAAAACTTTCTTATAATTATAGCCATTATAATCAGAGATGACCTTGTGATCAGACTTGGTATTCTTGGTGTTTGCAGAAGCATCCTTGGTGGTAGCAGATTTTTTCATAGAATTAGTATCCTTGGTAGATTTTGCAGTCTTTGCAGTCTTGTTTGATGTCTTATTCATAGTTCCTATTTTACCATTTATTATTTATCTTGTTTCTGATTTTGAGCTGAATTTTCTGATTCACCTTCTAGCGCGCTTGGCTTCTCAGGTTTTGGCAACATTTTAACATTCTTAAAAATCAGACTACTCACTTTTTCGAAAATCGGCACGACTTCCGAAAGATTAAATAGGAAACTCGATATTAAATAAACCAGACCAGCAAAAACAGAAATTAAAATAAATTTCGGAATGGTACTGATGATTGAATTGTCGGTACTGCGCAATGGGAAAAGTTTGGTCATAAAATAGGCAGCAATGGCTGTGAAGAAACTGGCGATCAACATACGGAAAATTGCTAACCAAAAAGTCTTATCGAGCAGTTGAAATTTAGCACGAGCGTTAAGGATGGTGAGAAGAATAACAATTTCAGCTAAAGCACCGATAGATTGTGCCCAGCCCAGGCCATCTGGACCAAAACCGGTAATGGCAAAAATAACCGAAAGCGCCATAGTAAAACCAACGGCGAAAATACTAACCACAAACGGCGTCTTGGTATCCTGCCTAGCATAAAAACCACGGGAGGCGATATGGAAAATTGATTGAGCAAAAATCGCGACAACGAGTGAACCGAGTACGCTTGCGATTACCGGATTACCACTATTTTTAATAAAGCTAACGATGTAGCCACGAGCAAAAAAGGCAATCACGGAAACTGGTAAGGAAATCCAGATAATCATCCGAAGCGCATGACGGAAAGTGCCGTTA
>JABZKE010000175.1 GCA_015257445.1 Nanosynbacter sp.
CATGTGAAGAAAGAAATTGCGATTGCGGGTTATGAAAAGAAATTGCCAGAAGGCGTAGTCTTGACCGGTGGGGGTGCGGAGATGCGTGGAATTGAACGCTTCGCGAGGGAACATATGGAAGTGGCGACTCGAATTGGTTTGCCGCTAATGGATGTGACTCATATTGATAATGAAACTAAGAAGCCTCGTTTTGCGGTGGCGATTGGTTTAGCTTTGATGATGAATGACGATATGCGCGAGCAAGAAACGCGCGTGGAAGAAAAGCCGGTGGGCTTCCTCAGTAAATTATTTGGCGGTGGAAGATAAAAATCTCTTATTCTGGCTAGAAATGTGTTAATATAGAAGTAATCTATAGTTAAAAGTGAGGAATAAAGATGCCAGAAATAAAACCAACAGAGGTGGAAAGCAAAGCGACGATTAAAGTAATCGGTGTCGGTGGAGCTGGCGGTTCTGCGGTAAATCGCATGAAGGAAGTTGGACTTTCCGGTGTTGAGTTTATTGCGGTCAATACCGATGCCCAGGCTCTACATCACTCTAATGCAGACGTGAAAGTTCACATTGGCCAAGGTCTTGGTGCCGGTGGCGATCCAGAAAAAGGTCAAACCGCTGCGGAAGAAAGCCGGGATAATATCTGTGAAGCTATTAAGGATGCCGATATGGTCTTCATTACGCTGGGTGCTGGTGGTGGTACCGGTTCTGGTGCTGGTCCAGTAGTGGCTCAGGAAGCTAAGAAGCAAGATATTTTGACCGTGGGTGTGGTGACGAAGCCATTTACTTTTGAAGGTGCACAACGTAAAAAGAATGCAGATTTTGCAATTGAAAAATTGGCTAAAGAAGTCGATGCTTTGATTACGATTCCTAACGACCGTTTATTACAAACAATCGACCCACGCACGCCACTGCTCGAAACTTTTAAGATTGCAGATGATGTTTTGCGTCAAGGTGTGCAAGGTATTTCAGAATTAATTACCGAACATGCGCTGATTAACTTGGACTTTGCCGACGTGAAGGCAATTATGAAGAATGCGGGTTCAGCTTTGATGGGAATTGGTCGCGCCTCCGGTGAAAACCGTGCAAAACTTGCTGCCCACCAAGCTATTGAATCCCCACTCATCGAAGTGAAAATCGATGGGGCACGTGGCGTACTCTTCTCAGTGGCTGGTGGTTATGAT
>JABZKE010000176.1 GCA_015257445.1 Nanosynbacter sp.
GCAAGAATCTGATCGATTTCTTCTTTCGAGAGAACGGTGTAGATTTTAATCAAAGATTCGACGGCCTGATCAGACTGATTGAGCCAGAACTGATAAAAATCAAAGATAGAGGTGTAATTACCGGAACCATTATCCTGACTAGCGAGCCAGACTGCATTTCCTTCAGATTTACCAAATTTACGACCAGTCACCGGATCAATAACAAGAGGAGTAGACCAAACATCAGCACGACCACCTTCAAGACGTTTAATCAGATGGACCCCAGAGGAGGCGTTACCAAATTGGTCAGCCCCACAAAGTTGCAGGTCAATTCCGTAATGACGATAGAGGTGAAGAAAATCATAACCCTGAATCAAAGAGTAAGAAAATTCCGCATAAGAGATACCAGAGCCACCTTCGCCGATACGATTTTGGATAAATTTACGATCGAGAAGTTGTGTCATGGAGAAGTTTTTACCGACTTCACGCAAAAAATCTAAGAAATTAATGTTTTTAAACCAATCATAATTATCGACTAGGCGTAATTCATAGTGGTCATTATCTGGGTCGCCATCATTTCGCGTATCGGCAGCACCATCAAAACTAATTACATTAGCCATTTGACGACGAATGCATTCCTTATTATGCGCAACTTCTTCGAGAGGTTTCAATTCGCGTTCACCATTTTCCTTAGGGTCACCAATTTGACCAGTAGCACCACCAACCAGAAGAGTTGGCTCATAGCCATGACGCACAAAACAGGCACACATCATGAGGGCGGCTAGATTACCAATAGTTAAAGAGTCAGCTGAAGGGTCGGCACCAAAATAGAAGCGTTTATTTGCTTTTTCATCAAGTTCGGAAGGATTAGTAAAGCTATTTTCGGCGGCGAAACCACGCCAGATGAGTTCTTCGGATAATTTCATAAGTATATTTTAACATTTTTTCTTGTGTTATAATTAAATTCTGAACAAATAAGTGGAGGGCTGCGTGACAGACTCAAAATCTAATTCAAAAAGTGCGAACATAAAAAATAATTCCAAACAAACTGCAGCGAATAAAACTAATTCCATGCATGAGTTTTTGTCGAACAAAAATTCTTCTCGCTTCGTAACAAACAGACAGCCGGTAAAATTAGTTTCTCCAGGCGAAAAACTACGTCAACCGATGAAGCGTGAAGCTACGCCGATG
>JABZKE010000177.1 GCA_015257445.1 Nanosynbacter sp.
TTTTCGATATGCACGAAATGAGTAATGGTTTCGAGCTCATCAGTAGGCGTGTCAAGATATTTGAAAACATAAGTAGTTTCATCGCCGATAGTCGACATACGGAGAGTACCCACTTCGAAGAGATGCTCGAAAAGACCAGCTTGCTTAAAAGATACGTCTTCCACAGAAACTAAATCAATCACGTTCATCGCAGTGTCAAAAAGCGAATTAGCGACACGTTGAATCAGACGCTTATTGGTGACAAAAAGTTTATTGGTGGTATAAACATTAAGACTAATCAAGGTCGCAATCCAGACGGTGCCAAGCACAATCGCGATAACCAAGAGGAAGAAAGCGCGCCCATTAGTATCGAGGGCAAAGACAAAAGAATTTCCCGCATTGATCAAAATATAGAGAGCAAAAAGCAAAATACTGGCTAGACAAGCCCCGGCAAAGATTAAAATTGGAATAATTTTAGTACGTTTAATTTCGAGAACAATTCGCTCGCCAGTCTCAAGAGAAATGCCCAATTTTGGATTATAATTTTTCTGCTTCATACGCTTCCCTGTTAAATTAGTTATATTATAACATATTTTTAGGTGATTAGAGAGAAGAGAGGTGACGCTTGGCTTTTTCAGTGACAATGCGACCACGTGGAGTCTTTTCGATGAAACCAAGTTGGATCAAAAATGGCTCGTAATAATCTTCAATCGTGGTAGCTTCATCACCGGTCAGGGCGGCAATAGTAGTGAGACCGACTGGACGATTGCCATAATTATCGAGCATTAACTGCAACATATTGCGGTCAGCCGGGTCAAGGCCGAGAGAGTCAATTTCCATCAGATTAAGGGCTTTGGTGGCAATTTCGAGACTAACGGAACCATCACCATGGACATCAGCAAAATCACGCACGCGCTTCATGAGGCGGTTAGCAATACGTGGCGTGAGGCGAGAACGGGCAGCCAAGGTAGCGGTGGCTTCTTCGGAAATTTCCGTACCGAGAATGTTAGCGGTACGAGCAATAATTTGACTGATTTCCGATTCGTTGTAATATTCGAGACGATGCGTAATCCCGAAGCGATCACGAAGCGGCCCAGCCAAAGAACCGGTACGAGTGGTGGCACCGATTACGGTAAAATGTGGCAGGTCGAGACGTACCGAACGGGCAGCCGGACCCTTACC
>JABZKE010000027.1 GCA_015257445.1 Nanosynbacter sp.
CAGGAATTCTGACCTTATTTTTTCTAGTTTATTACCAAACCTTGACTAAGATTTCACCACCGAGGCGAGCCTTGCGAGCTTCCTCACCAGTCATGATACCTTTAGAAGTCGAGACGAGGATAACACCACGACCGGATTTAACCTTTGGAAGATCATCGGCAGAAGTGTAAACACGGCGACCAGGTTTACTGACCTTAGTGATTTCGTTAATACGAGCGATTTCGTCAGCTTGATTGATTAAGACGTGAATGAAATTGCGTGGTTTTGCTTCTTCGATAGAGAAGTCAGCGATAAACTTGGTTTTCTTGAGACCTTCTAGTACAGCAAGCTTTAGTTTAGAAGTTGGTACAACAATCTCGTTTTTGTTGACGAGAATAGCATTGCGGATACGAGTGATAAGGTCGGCAATTTGATCTGTTGATTGTAATGACATATCTTATCCTTTCTACCAGCTACTCTTTGTTACACCAGGGATTTCACCCTTGCTTGCTTTTTCGCGGAAGCTAATACGGCTGAGACCGAAGCGGCGCATGTAACCGCGTGGACGACCGTCGAGCATATCACGATTTTTTAACCTAGTTGGGCTGGAATTTTTTGGTAGCTTCTGAAGACCTTCGAGGTCGCCAGCGGCTTTAAGTTCAGCACGCTTTGCTTTGTACTTATCGTACATTTTTTGACGCTTGAGGTCACGGAGTACTGCAGACTTTTTGGCCATGTTATTTGTTCTCCTTTTTCTCGAATGGCATACCAAATGCCTCTAATAATTTACGGCTAGCTTCTTTTGAACCGTTCTTGATGATGAAGGTGATTTCAAGGCCGTGAAGAACAGATGCATCTTCGAAGGTAATTTCTGGGAAGACGGTTTGTTCTTTAAGACCGACGGAATAGTTGCCTTGTTCATCAAAAGATTTGCTAGGCACGCCGTGGAAATCACGAACGTGTGGCAAAGCGATATTAATGAAGCGGTCAACGAATTCATACATCTTGTCGTTACGTAAAGTGGTGAGGTAACCAACTGGGGCGCCCATGCCTTTACGAATTTTGAAGGTAGCAATAGATTTCTTTGCTAGTCTAGAGGTGGAAGCTTGGCCGGTAATTTTGGCAAGAGTAAGGGCTACGGTTTCAGTGTAGTGCTTATCTTCACGCTTTTTACCAACACCACAAGATACAATCACTTTTTCAAGTTTTGGAACTTGGTTGATGTTCTTGATGTTAAGCTCTTTTTCTAGGTCTTTTACGATTTTGTCTTGGTATAAGACTTTCAAACGTGGGGTATATTCAGCCATGATTATTTCCCTTCTTTCTTAAGATTGGAAAGATCGATACCGACGTGAATATCTTTCTTACCACCCTTTGGATTAAATTGAGTGGCTTTGATGTGGCGCTCGCGAATACCGATACCTTCGATCATTGCTTTGTGAGCGGCACGATCCATTTTGACGATTTTACCAGTCTGACCTTTGTGGTCGCCGGCAATGATTTTTACCATATCGCCAGATTTCAAATTCTGTGCCATATTATAGAACCTCCGGTGCTAAACTGATAATCTTGTTGAAGCCGAGTTCACGAAGCTCACGTGGGACTGGTCCGAAGACACGGGTACCCTTTGGAGTTTTGTCGTCGTTCACGATGACGGCGGCGTTGTCGTCGAAGCGGATGGTAGAACCATCAGCACGGCGAATTTGACCACGAGTACGAACGATAACGGCACGAACTACTGCTTTTTTCTTAATATTGCCTGTAGGAGATGCGTCCTTTACGCTGGCGGTGACAATGTCACCAACACGAGCGTAACGAGCGCGAGTTCCACCGAGGACACGGATTACGCCAAGTTCCTTGGCTCCACTGTTATCTGCGACAGCTAATCTAGTTTCCTGTTGAATCATCTTAGTTTTCCTCTCCTTCTTGATCGCCAGTGACTTCAGACTTTAATTCGACTGAGTCGTGGGATTTTTCAAGAATTTTGACGAGTTTATAGGTACAAGTCTTTGAGTAAGGACGGCAGGCGATGATCTCAACCTTATCACCAAGCTTAGCCTCATTTGCTTCATCATGAGCGGTGTACTTACGGGTGTGTGAGTACTGCTTGTGATAAAGTGGATGAGTTTCACGGCTGGTAATGGAGACGGTGATGGTCTTATCGCGCTTATCAGAGGTAACTACTCCTTGAAGTGTTTTTGCCATACTTAGGCTCCCTTTCCTTGATTAATTAAAGTTAGTGCTTTTGCGATTTCTTTACGCAAAGCTTTGATACGATGTGGATTTTGCAAGGTGCCTTCGTAGAGTCCACGCTTAGCTTCGAGAAGCTCTTGCTTCAACTCAGCGACGGTTTTAACCTTGGCGGTTTCAGTTTTCTTATCTGCCATGATTAAATTTCACCTTTCCTTACAAATTTACAACGTACTGGAAGCTTGTGAGAGGCAAGACGAAGTGCTTCTTTTGCCTGTTCTTCAGTGACTTCAGCCATTTCGAACATCACAGTACCAGTTTTAACTTTAGCTACGTAAAATTGTGGTTCACCTTTACCAGAACCCATTTTCACATCAAGAGGTTTCTTGGTGACGGGGGTGTGTGGGAAGATGCGGATCCAAATTTTACCACCACGCTTAATATAGCGGGTAATAGCTTGACGGGCAGCCTCGATTTGGCGGGAATTGATGCGTTCATTGTCGAGAGACATGAGACCGAATTCACCAAAAGCGACAGTGTTACAGCGAGTAGCTACGCCATCATTTTTGCCTTTTCTAACCTTACGGTGCGCAACGCGACTTGGAAGTAAAATAGCCATATTTATTTTTCTCCCTTATAAATCCAAACCTTGACACCTACGATACCGGCGATGGTTGGAGCGTGATGACAGTGGAAATCGATGTCAGCGCGGAGAGTGTGTAGAGGAACTGAACCCTCGATGAATTTCTCACGGCGAGACATTTCGGCGCCATTAAGACGGCCAGAAACTTCGACACGAACACCTTTAGCGCCTGCGGTCATGGTAGACTGAGTAGCCATCTTGACGGCACGGCGGAAGTTCATACGCTTACCAAGTTGAAAACCGATATTTTCAGCAACGAGCTTGGCGGATAATTCAGGTTTCTTAACTTCTTCCACATTGAGGCGGATTGGTTGAGAAACGAATTTTTCCAATTCTTTCTTTAATTCATTAATACCAGCACCTTGTTTGCCGATAACTGCACCAGCCTTAGCGGTACGAATAGTAACCGTGGTAAGGTTGTCGGTGCGTTCGATTTCGATGCGGGCAATGGTTGGGCGAGCTTTGAAGCGGTTTTCAATAGTCTCGCGGATCTTGACGTCTTCGATTAACCATTTTTTGAAATCAGTGTTCTTGGTGAACCATTTGGAGGCCCAATCTTTACTGATTTGAAGGCGATAAGAAACCGGGTTTACTTTTTGACCCATTACTTGTCCTCCTTAGCTGATTCTTTTTTAGCTTTTTCTTCGCCAGCTACTTCAACGAAGATGTTACTGCTAACCTTCTCGAATGGGAGAGCGCGACCGCGAGATGCAGGAACAAAACGGCGGATGCGGGTACCAGCAGTAACAGAGATACGAGCGATGCGAATAGTCTTTGGATCAATTGAAATACCAGAGTTAATGAGATTAGCTTTGGCAGAATCAATGGCCTTCATGACTGGACGTGCAGCGCGGCGTGGGGTGTGTTCTAGAATAACAAGAGCGTCGGCGACATAGCGATCGCGAACGAGGCTAGCGACAACATTGGTCTTGCGTGGCATAGAATCTACACCTTTAATGTAAGCGTGTGCAAAATGAGTGGACATTATTTACCTCCCTTTACATCAGCTTTTTTACCACCATGGCGTTTGAACTTGCGAGTTGGAGCAAATTCACCAAGCTTGTGTCCGACCATATTTTCGGAAACGAAGACTGGAACGTGGACTTTGCCGTTGTGAACAGCGACAGTGCGACCAACCATTTCTGGGAAGATGGTTGAGTGGCGAGCCCAGGTTTTAATCACGGTGCGATCTTCAGCGGAGAGAGCTTTGATCTTCTTTTCGAGTTTAAAATCCACGAATGGACCTTTTTTAAGGCTACGAGACATAGATTATTTCCTCTTTCCTTCGTGACGACTACGCACGATCATTTTATTAGTTTTCTTATTGTGACGAGTGCGGAAACCGAGAGTGAGCTGACCCCATGGAGTACGAGGAGCTTTACCGGTACCGTGACGACCACCGTCACCACCACCGTGTGGGTGATCTGTAGCATTCATAACAACACCACGAACACTTGGGCGGATACCTTTACGGCGAGTACGACCAGCAGCACCAATCTTGATGTTTTGGTGTTGGAGGTTACCAACTACACCGATGGAAGCTTCACAAGTTGCGAGAACTTTGCGAACTTCACCAGATGGCATACGAAGTGTGGCATAGCCGTTTTCTTTTGCCATAAGTTGAGCGGATGCACCAGCGGAGCGGGCCATTTGAGCACCACGACCTGGAGTTAGCTCGATAGCGTAAACCATAGTACCGACTGGGATTAGGTCAAGCGCTAAGCGGTTAGATTCTTCAATTGGAGCTTCTGCACCAGTTTGGAATTTCTTACCCTTAAACATCTTGGAATCAGCAAGTACGTAATGGAAGTTGTTATTTTCGTCTTTGATACGAGCAATACGAGCGCTACGGTTTGGATCGTACTCGATCTCCATAACTTCGAAAGTCTTACCTTGTGGAAGGTTGTGAGTAAGAATACGATAGTGTCTCTTCACACCACCACCACGGTGACGAACAGTAATGCGTCCTTGGTTGTTTTTACCTGCATTCTGCTTTTTGGCCTTCAAGAGAGACTTGAGCGGTTTTCTGGTCGTAATTTGATCAAAATCCTGAGTAGTCTTCTGGCGCTGAGCAGGAGTAGTAGGACGATAAGCTTTAATGCTCATTATTTTTTATCTCCTTCCTCAACAGTTTCTTCGTCGAAGACGCGGATTTTGTTACCCTCAGCAAGTGTGACATAAGCATACTTGCGGTCGCGACGATATGTTGTGCCTGGATAGGCGTGTTTACCCTTTGAAAAGCGGGTCGCTTTACCCTTACGAGTAAGAATACGGATATCTTTGACGGTGACATTGTATTGTTCAGCGACAGCCTTAGCTACAGCGAGCTTGGAAGCGTCAGCGGGAACATTAAAGATATAAGTAGATTTACTTTGTTCGGCGTAAGCCTTTTCGGTTCTTCGAGGAATAAGTAGCATTATGCGTTCTCCTTTCCGATTAACCAGTTTTCGAGTTGAGCTTCAGAATCCTTTACGAGAACAATTTTGTCTGCATTCATGATGTCGAAGACATTGAGGAATGTAGGACGAACAACTTTGACAAAGTCGATGTTGTTGGTTGCACGTAGGGTGAGAGCGTCTTTCTCTGGAACTACGATCAGAGTGTTTTCTGAAGTAATACCATTTTTCTTAAGAGTAGCTAAGACTTCTTTGACCTTACCATCTTTGATACCGAGAGAATCGATAGTAATGATGCTCTTATCGGTATTCTTGATAGAGAGAGCCTGCATAACTGCAACCTTCTTAGCGTTTCTTGAGAGATTTTTGGTGAAGTTTTCGTTGCCAGTACGGCCGCCAGCTACACCACCATGGCGCCAGATAGGGTTACGGGTAGAGCCGAAACGAGCACGACCAGTTCCTTTTTGCTTCCATGGTTTCTTACCACCACCGCGAACTTCGCCACGCTTCAAAGTTTTAGCGTGTGAACTACGTGAGTTAGCAAGATATGCATCGTAAGCTAATTTAATCAATTCGTGATTAGTAACTTCGAGATTGAAGATTTCTGGATTTAAATCTGCCATATTACTCCTTTCCCTCCACAGTTACGATACCTTTCTTTGGTCCTGGGACGGCGCCCTTAAGACCGAGGATGTTGTTTTCCTTATCGATGTAAGCAACGACAAGATTCTTTACAGTAACTTGATCGTGGCCCATGCGACCTGGCATGCGCTTACCTTTGAAAACTTTTTGAGGATACATCGAGCCGATAGAACCGACTTTACGAATATCGCCCTTGAAGCCGTGGGTATTGCGTGACTCTTGGAAGTTCCAACGTTTAACAGTACCAGCAAATCCTTTACCCTTCGAAATACCAGTAACCGCAACCTTGTCTCCAATTTCAAAATTATCGACTGTAAATACGTCGCCTAATTTGAAATCTGTGGTGGAATCCGTACGAAATTCCTTTAAGATTTTAGGACTTAATGTTTCTCCAGCTTTTTTGACGTGAGCTGATACCGACTTGCTCAGATTCTTACCCTTACCGTAACCGAGCTGCACAGCATTATAACCATCGGTTTCGACGGTCTTTATCTGAGTCACTGTGGCTGGTCCAGCTTGAAGGATAGTAACAGGGGTCACTAAACCATCTTCGCTGATGATTTGGGTCATACCAATTTTGGTGCCGAGGATGACTTTCATCTTTTCCTTTCCTTTACGGAGACACTCTATTAGCTAGACAGTAAGGCAGTTCCGACTTTTTTCTCTGTTTGGCCTATATTAAAAAATATTACAGTTGGAAAAAAGTGGCTTTCCTTAATTGTCTAGTTCTTCAAATGTCACCTTGATAAACTTACAAAGATGATTTTACCACAAATG
>JABZKE010000178.1 GCA_015257445.1 Nanosynbacter sp.
GAATAAGGTACGAGCTAGTTTCGAGGCTGGCTGGATGGCTCACGCTATTACTGATGGTCTGACGCCCGCCCACCATTTCCCTTTGGAAAGTACTCAGAAACAACTGATGACCAAGGATGAGTTTGTTAAAGTTTTCGGGATTCCGATTAAAGGAATCATGCGCGGTCGAAACTCGCTTGAAACTTTGCGCAATAACTGGCTCTATTGGGGTGCTAATGGTTTTATGACCAAGCACGTGGCTTTCGAATATGGTGTCGCAATTACCCTGACCGCTTTGCCAGAACGTGCAGTAATGCCAAAAATCAAGAAAGTAGAACTCATAGATATCGACCTTGAAAAAGCCTTTCATGAGTCTCTCGCTAAAGTTCATGCCCTCAAAATGTATGAAAATTTCTTAAATCAAGGATGGAACACCGAGTTAGTTTTTCAAACCAAGAACGTGCTTCTTCCAGAAATCGTCCGCGCTATTACGCTTGGCTGGGCTTCATCGATTCCATATTTTAATAAAAAACTGCTAAAATAAAACTATGAAGTTTATGGCAAAATCTGGCAAAGTTACGGATCTGAGGATCACCTCCGGTATGCTTCGTGGACAAAAAATTCTCACCCCCAAGCTCGCCGTTACGCATCCGATGGGGTCACGTGAGCGCCTGGCTATCATGAATTCTTTGTCGACTCACCTCGAGGGAAAAGTAGTGCTCGATGTTTTTGCTGGTACTGGTGCACTGGGTTTTGAGGCCCTGTCACGCGGCGCTAAACATGTTTCGTTTATCGAAAATCACCGCGAAGTTGCGAAATTGATTCGTCAAAATGCCGAAAACCTCGGCGTATCAAGCCAGGTACGAATTTTTGCTAAAAAGGCGGAAACTCTGACTTTTGATAATCGTTTCGACATCGTTTTCGCTGATCCACCTTATGATAAAATCACCCAGAAACTGGCGGATTATCTCGCTACGCTTCCGAAGCTTGCGAAAGAATTTTTAGTCTTGTCTCACCCAGCCACTTTCGACCCACATCAGCTCGATGCTGAAATTATTTCCACCAAAGCTTATGCCGGCTCCCGCATTACGATTTTTAAAGTGTAATTTTATCGTGTTTATGCTAAAATTAGCTTATGAACTTTCAAAAGATTTACGATTATTTCT
>JABZKE010000179.1 GCA_015257445.1 Nanosynbacter sp.
TTCCTTCTCTTCCCCTAAAACTTTTAGACTCACCTTATCACCGACCTTCCACTGGTTCTTCTTCGCCAGTGCTTCATGCACCAAAACCTTTCCAGTTTCCTCACGCGAAATATTTTTCCCTTCAATCAACTTAAATACTTCACTCCGAAATAACGGGTCTTTCTTCACATCACTTATAGCCTGAAGCATAACCGCGTTTTTCAAGTAACCCGGCAAATCTTCTCGCATCACTAGCTGCTCACCTGTCACCACTTTGCCGTTTTTGAGCTCAGCCACTCCTTCATATTGAAAAATCTTCTCTGCTCCAAGCTCCTTACCGACCGACTCGAGACTTTCCGCATTAAAAGTCTCAGACTTTAATGATCTAATTTTTACACCGAAATCGTTTGCGTTATTTATCGCGCTCGTCATTTTCTCGCTAGTTTTCATTATTGAAAACCCCGCATAAATCACCGCCAGAATTAAAGTTAAAATCAAAAATACCAACATCGTACGCGTGCGTTTTCGAAAAACATAGGCTACCGCATTTTTAATCATTTTTCCTCCATGTTTTTATTTTAAATCTCAATTATGAAGCCACTGTGAATTTTCCAAAATCCCACTCAAATTATTTCCGAAAATCTCTCTCAAATTATGATAAAATGAAATTACGCGAGTGTCGTATAACGGCTATTATATTTCCTTCCCAAGGAAGAGACGAGGGTCCGACTCCCTCCACTCGCACCAGACCATAATAAGAAAGAGCATTCATGCTCTTTATTTTTATGGTCGCCTGTACGAGAAAGACTACGTAGTAGTCTTACTCGTACTATTTTTTTGTCCCACTTACTTGCAGAATCTGATGGTAATGCTGGTGCCCTATTTCATCATCCCAAACTCGAATAACCTCACAGGATTCTGGTTGTAAATCTGTATCCTTAAATAGCTCCTGGATTGATTCTTTTGTATATTTTTTCCTCGCAAATTCATCGGATTCATCAATGGTATGCAGAAAAAATTTTCCACCTTCTTTTATGTTAATTTTAATTGTTTTAATTAAGGACTCTGGGTTTTTAAGTTTTTGAATTACATAATTGGAATAGACAAGGTCATATGGTGCATTTGGCGATAAATAAACTTCGTTCAAATTTGTCCCAGTTATAATA
>JABZKE010000028.1 GCA_015257445.1 Nanosynbacter sp.
GTTTGATGAAGTCTATGGCTATGAAAAGTATAATAGATTGTTAGACTTCGTAGCCGAGGATTTTAATGGCCTTAAGAATGATTTTGTAATCTGGGGTGGAGTTTTCGGAAAGGTTTGTAAATTTTATGTAAGAATAATTTTTTGGAATCTTATTTGGTGTGATGATTGCAAAATAATATTTGGAGTCTGGAGTTTTAAAAAATAATTTACCAAGTTTGAGTTGACTGGTGAAAATTTTATAAAACTCTGCGAGCGATTTTGCCGTGGGAAGGAGATGGTCTTTTGATAATAAAATTGAAAGATCTTGGTGACGATTTAGTTCTGGCTTAAAATCAAGTTTCACGATAAAGAGTTTGTGGTTCATGTAGGTATTGTAATATAGGTAAATTGGAATTTGAAGTAGAAAAAATCTCCCTAGTCCCGTAACAATAACGGGGGGGAGATAAAAAGCTCCCTGCCCAAAACATACGATGGTCGAGCTTTTGGTTATATATTATGGGCAGAGTGAGGAATTGTCAATAAAAAAAACATCTAGCTATCGCCAGCCATGCGGCCAACGACTCTAGATGTTCTTTAAAGAACTATAGCGCTTTATTTTTAAAATTCAAATATAATCTTGGTGGAGCATATGGGATTCAAACCCATGACCTCGGCAATGCGAATGCCGCGCTCTATCAGCTGAGCTAATGCCCCGACCAATTAATTATATTCTGTTCATGGATTTTCTTCAATCTTTAAATTTTAATATAATATAAATTGACAAGTTTTCTTTGCAAGTATATAATCAGCTTATACCAAGTAAACTTGGCTAAATAATGGAGAGAATCTATGAATAAGAAAGAAATTTTAGAGAAAAGCCGTAAAGAGAATAAGGGTATGGACGAGATGGAGCTTAGTGCGTTATATCGTTCAGGGTATGTCGCCAGTATTGTTGGTGGATTCCTCTGTATTTGTCTGCCACTTCTTGAATCGGCTTTGATGCGCAAGATTAATAACGGTACATGGATCGTTTTCTTGGCAATGGATGCTGCTGCGATGCTTACAAAATATTTTTATTCAAGAAAAAAGAAGGATTTAATTATCGGTTTAATTTTGTCTATTCTGGATGTTTGGATCGCCTTTTTTATGTAGCCCAGGAATAATTCAATGAACCATACTTTAATTTTAAGAAATAATTTGAAGGAGGTGCGGTCCGAGAAAAATCTTTCGCAAGCGCAGTTGGCTGAAATGGTTGGGGTATCGAGAAATACCATTAGTTCGATAGAGACCGGTCAATTTAATCCAACGGCGAAATTGGCATTAATTTTGTGTGTAGCATTGGATAAAAGTTTCGAAGATTTATTTTATTTTTAAGATATAGACGTTTAAAAACGAGACGCTAATGTTTTGGTCTCGTTTTTTGATTAAGCTTACTTTATTTGGTAAGGGTTTATTGCTTTTTAAAGATGGCGGCCATGAGTTTGAAGAGGTTTGGTTTTTCGCCATACATCAGGATGCCGACGCGGTAAATACGGGCGGAAAGCCAGCCGATAAAGTAGGTACTGACGATCAATACCAGGATTGAAAGGATAATTTCCAGGGTCGAAACATTGGAAATAATGGCGCGAGTAAACATCATCATCGGTGCGGTGAATGGGAAGTAGGAGAGGAAGACATTGAATGGGGTATCGGCATTGCCGGAATTGATGGCAGACATTGTGACGATGAAAGTGAAGACGATGATAATCTGGACCGGCATGATTGCAGAGCCGAGCTCGTCGATCTTGGATACGGTAGAGGCGAAGGCGCCGTAGAGGAAAGAATAGATGAGGAAGCCAAGCAGGAAGAAGATTAGCATGTAGATAAGAATTTGAGTCGGGATATTGGAAATGATTTGGTTGACTGGGAAGCTAGAGTTATTGGCGGAGGAAATTTTCACACAAATGAAAGCCTCGATGATGATGGCGGCGATTTGGATGAGGCCGGCGAGGCTGGTAGAAATGATTTTGCCGAAGAGTAAGGCATTTGGCTTGACTGAAGTGGCGAGAACTTCCATGGCGCGAGAAGTTTTTTCGGTGACTACGCTATTCATGACGTGAGAGCCATAGAAAGTAATAGCCATGTAGAGAGCGTAGATGAGGACAAAGGTGTAAATCACAGAGGCGGCGCCGTTTTTATTGACGGTTTCGAGATTGATTTTGACATCAGGATTTAAGACCTTAGTAATGGCGGCTGGTGCAAGATTTTGCTCAGCGAGTAGGTCGGATTGACGTAGATTCTTGACGATAGCATCGATGGATTGAACTTCGCGAACACTAGCATCGCTGAACCCAATCTTGGAATATTCGGTTACTTCCGTGAGATTATGATTGGCTTCAATGAAGAATTTAGCCTTGTCATCAATCACTTCTTGCTTGGCTTCCTCGGTGGACTTATCAGTGAGCTTCACTTCGTAATTTGGTAGGGCGGCATGGATGGTCTGGACGAGAGTTTCGGATTTGGTATAGTCGGTTTTAATCAGAGCGACTGGAGTATTATCATCAGATTTAAAAAGTTTTAGGTCGGAAATCAGTTGAGGTAAGAAGAAAACGCCGGCGAGAATAATGGCCATGATGCCAGTGGAGATAAGATAGCCCTTGCTGAGTACGATTTTCTTAAATTCATATTTGAAAACGGTGAAAAATTGTTGCATACTTCCCTTTCTATTCCGCATATTCGATAAAGATATCTTTTAGAGTTGATTCGAGGTCGCCAATTTGGTCGATCGGATATTTTTTGATAAGGTCACTCATGGTTTTGGCGCGGTCTTCGTCTTTTTTCAGGCGATAAACCAATTCGCCTTCACGCAAAATCTCGGTTTGTTCTGGAAGAGCAGCATGGATTTTTTCGACCTCATCGGATTTGATGAGGAGTTTATTTTTGCGATGATTTTTGAGGATTTGGCGGAGATTACCTTGAAGCTTAATTTCACCTTCCTTCAAAATCAGGATATCGTCACAGAATTCGGAAACGTAATCCATTTGGTGACTAGAGAAGAGGACAATTTTACCGCGTTTGATTTGTTCGCGCACCACCTCTTCGAGAAGCTGGGAGTTGACAGGGTCGAGGCCGGAAAATGGTTCATCGAAAATCACAATATCAGGGTTGTGAACAATACAGGAAATGAGCTGGATTTTTTGCTGATTGCCTTTCGAGAGAGTTTTAAGCTTAGCATTTTTATAATCGGTCATCTGGAGAAAATCTAGCCAGTAATCAATCGAGGCGGTGGCGGTCTTCTTGTCGACGCCTTTAAGAGCGGCAAGATAGATTAATTGGTCGACGATTTTGTCGTTCGGATAAAGACCACGCTCTTCTGGAAGGTAGCCGAGGCTAACCTTGGAATAATCGATTGGCTTGCCGTCGAGGAGAACTTTGCCGGAAGTTGGCTGAAAAACTTGCATGAGAATGCGAATAGTGGTGGTTTTACCGGCGCCATTGCGGCCGAGCAAGCCAAAAGCCTTGCCACTTTCGACGGTGAAGTTGAGGTCTTTTAGGACTTTTTTGTCGCCAAATTTTTTGGTGAGATTTTTGATTTCTAATTTCATTTTACCTCCATGATTAGATATATTATACACCAGTGTGATTTTTGCTTAGATGGTTTTGGCTCGGATTATTGGCGTGGTGATTTTTGTTAATTCAGTGACGCGCGCCTAATTAATGCCGGGGACTGGGAATTTTGCGGCGAGAGTTTCGACTTGACGACGGATTTCGGCCAGCTGGGGTTCGGCGGTAGAGAGGTTTTCTTCGGATTTTACGGATAGACAGATATCCATGACTTGCTTCATCCAGTCAGCAATTTGCTGCATTTCGGCCTCTTTCATGCCGCGCGTGGTGATGGCTGGGGTACCGAGTCGGACGCCAGATGGACGGAAGGCGGCGGCAGTATCTTCCGGGACGGCGTTGGCATTTAGGGTGAGACCGACGAGATCGAGGGCGCGTTCATAGAATTTACCATCAATGCCAAAATTTTTCTTGACATTGACGAGAATAAGATGGTTGTCCGTGCCGTTGCCTTGGAGGATAAAGCCGTGGTCTTGGAGTGCTTTGGCGAGAGCCTTGGCGTTTTCGACTATCTTGGCGGAATATTGCTTGAAATCATCGGAGAGAGCTTCCTTAAAAGCGACGGCTTTAGCGGCAATAATATGTTCGAGTGGACCGCCTTGGGTACCTGGGAAGACCGCACGGTCGATGAGGATTGGAATATTTTCGAGAGTGTGCTCAGGTTTTTTCAGAGGAGAGGCGACGTTTCCTTTCGATAGAATTAGACCGCCACGAGGGCCGCGCAGAGTTTTGTGAGTGGTGGTGGTCATGACGTGAAAACCATAATCGAGAGGATTTGGGTGTACACCGCCTGCGATGAGGCCGGCGACATGAGCCATATCAGCCATCAGAAGTACACCGATTTTTTGGCCAATTCTGGCAATGCGGGCAAAATCCGGGATTTTCATGAAGGCAGAATAGCCGATGAGAATAATTTTCGGATGCTCAGCTTCGGCGAGGCGTTCAATTTCGTCGTAATCGAGGTCGCCTTCTGGTGTGATGCCATAATTAATAAATTGATAAATTTTGGCGGAACGAGTGACTGGAGAGCCATGAGTGAGATGACCACCGTGACCGAGATTCATAGCTAAAATTTTGTCACCAGGCTGACACCAGGCAAAATAAACCGCTTCATTAGCATTGGCACCAGAGTGGGGCTGGACGTTAGCGTGATCGGCGTGAAAAAGCTTCATGGCGCGGGCGATAGCAAGGCGTTCGATTTTATCAATATTGGTCTGACCGCCGTAATAACGATAATTCGGGAGGTCGGCGACGATGTTCGATTCATCGGCCGGATTATAGTTTTCTAAATCTTGGAAGGATGGGTAGCCCTCAGAATATTTATTGGTGAGAACGGTGCCCATAGCTTTTAAGACGTCGGCGGAAACATAGTTTTCGCTCGGAATGAGTTCGAGGCCTTTAGATTGGCGGATTTTTTCTTGATCGATAAGTGAAAAGACGATATCTGGCATAATTTCTCCATGTTAAATTAGATGTGCATTAAATAAATCACGTTAATAAACTGAAAAAATTAGTACATAGATATCAATTCCCGTTAATTCTGTTATTTATTATACCTTAAAATTGACAAAAAAGTTAGAGGTTTGATATAATTAATCCATCGCAAGATGTTTGGGGCATTAGCTCAGTTGGCTAGAGCGCTTCAATGGCATTGAAGAGGTCATGAGTTCGAGTCTCATATGCTCCACCAAATATTTCGCATGAAGGCAACCGTGAGGTTGTTTTTTGCACTGTAAATTACTATATAAAATACTCTAATATTTTCTGGGGCAAATTAGTTTTATTCGATATAATAAAGGCAAATGGAATCCAAAAAAATGCAAAATACTATCACCTATGTCTTCATCGACGGCAATAATCTGCATCTTGGCGCAAAGTCGCAAGGAATTGAGTTGGATTATCGTAAGCTACGTCTCTATCTTACTCATAAGTTTAACGCTAAGAAAGCGTTTATCTTTATCGGCTACGATCCGGATAGAACTTATACGTATAGTCGTTTGGTGGACGCAGGCTTTACGCTTATTCATAAACCAACAGTTATTTATCATGAGAGTGGTAAGCGTCAGATGAAGGGTAATGTTGACGCGGAGCTAGTTTTACACGCCGCGGCTATAGAATATGACAATTACGACAAGGCCATCGTCTTCACCTCGGATGGCGATTTCACTTGCTTGTTTAATTATCTTGCAGAAAAAGGTAAGTTGGAAAGAATTATTACGCCGACTAAATTCTATTCTTCATTATTCCAACCATTAGCTTCTTATATTTTGCCGCTCAAACGTATTACTAAGATGATACAAAAAGATTAACCATCAAAAATGCCGGCATTTGCGGTCGGTCGAAACCTTAGGCTAGTCCGGCGTAATGATATTTTAATTATAACTCCAAGTGGTAAAAAATACAAGATTTTATTTGTATATTTTTACACTTACATACTATAATATAGGTACTGGGCTGGTCATTAGACCTGGGTCCACCTGACGACGGGGCGAGCCCCCCGTTTTTTTGATATAAAAATATTTTAAAGTTTAATTTTAAAAATGAAAACTACAAAAATAAGCATTTGCGTTTTGCGGTAAAATATATTTAGACTATTTACGGAAGTCTATTACCATATTATAATAATAGATATGGAAGAGATTAACTTGAGAGACTTGTTAATTTACTTTAGAAAACACCTGGTGTTATTTTTTGCGATGGTGATTCTTTGTGTTTCGGCGGGTTCTGCTTATATAGTTTTGGTGCAAAAGCCAGAATATAAATCACGGGCGACGATTATTTTGAGTTCGGATAAATCGAAGACTACGGTGCAGAATGAAATTACGGCGAATAAAAACTTGATCGATACCTATACTGAGGTAGTGAAATCACATCGTGTACTCGATCGCGTGATTAGTGAAAATAATTTGGCGGATTCTTTTGAAACTTTAAGTACGAAGATTAGTGTTTCTTCTTTGAAAAATACGGAAATTATCAGTATTTCTGTGG
>JABZKE010000180.1 GCA_015257445.1 Nanosynbacter sp.
ACTTTTTAAAAAAGAAGAAGCGAAAGCAAATTCTTTGGTAAATGTGAAATCACCGAGCGGGAGTTTGATTTTTGAATTTAGTTTAAAAAATGGTAGTCCGAGCTATCGGGTACTAAAAAATCAAGAAGTATTACTGAGTAATTCTAGATTAGGTTTCGAAATTTATAATGAAAAACCAATTGCGGAAAATTTGGGGGTGGTAAGGATTTTACCAAAATTTAAGGATGAAATTTGGCAAAGTGTGGTGGGGGAAACTTTGGATATTGTGAAGAAATATAACGAGACGACTTTTTATCTGGCGGAGCGCGAAAAAGACGGACGCATTTTTACTTTAAGAGTGCGAGTCTTCGATGAGGGGGTGGCTTTTCGTTATGAATTCCCACCGCAGCCAGGTTTTCAACGCATGATTATTACGAATGAGTTAACGGAATTTAATCTGGATATTCATGCGAAAAGTTGGTCGATGCCAGCGTTTACCTTGGCGAGATCGGAAGCTGATTATGAAGAGCGGACGATTTTTAATTTAACCGGTTCGAGACAGACGCCATTTACGGCAGAGCTTCCGAGCAGCAAGATTATTTCGATTCACGAAGCCGCACTGATTAATTATGGCTCGATGACTTTGGGTCTAAATAAAATTGGACGTCTCGAGGCGAATATCACCCCACTTTCAGATGGAATGAAGGCTTATTTGACGCTACCTTTTGAAACGCCATGGCGGGTAGTAATGGTGGCGGATACTGCAGTGCAACTGACGAAAAATAAGATGATTTTAAGCTTAAATCAAAGCCCAAGAATGAATTTTGATTGGGTGGAACCGATTAAATTTCTGGGAATTTGGTGGGCGATGCTGATTGGGATTTGGAGTTTTACGGCTTCTGAACGACAAGGTGCGACGACGGAGCATGCTTTAGAATATCTTGATTGGTGTGAAAAATTAGGTATCTCGGGACTCTTGATTGAGGGGTGGTTGGATCAAAATTTGGCAAAGAAGCTAGATAAAAAGAAAATTTTGGAGCGTGCTAAGCAAAAAAATATTGAGATTGTGGCACAATGTGAAACTGCGAGTCAGATTGATAATTATGAAAAGAATCTGGTTAAGCAATTTGACGAGTTAGAAGCACAAGGGGTGCAT
>JABZKE010000029.1 GCA_015257445.1 Nanosynbacter sp.
GCATTAGTGTCATTGTTATTCATATAACCACTCCTTTTCAAGGTACATTCCATGGCGCTGTAAATACATACGGGCCACAAGTAACAACTCTATTGTAACATAAACGACATAAAAATGCAAATTTTACCCCTGGCAGGCTACCGAAGCACCCTAAAATCCGCCATTTGTGCTATAATGGAATAGTTATAAGCGGGAAGACGGCGGATAAGTTTTCTGAAACCTTCAAAGCACTTATCTGGTGTTTTCCCAGAAAGGAAAATATGGATATTATCAACCCTACTGGCAAGCAAACCTTTAGCTTGTCGAGAGATTTTTGTGGTAAGAAGCTCACGATTGAAGTAAATCGCGTCGGTTTTCGCACTACCAGCTCGGTTCTTGTTACCTACGGTGATACTGTGGTGCTTGGTTCGGTGGTTGTCAGTGAAAAACCGGTGGTGCAAGATTTCTTCCCGCTCTCGATTGATTACGAAGAAAAGTTCTATGCCTCAGGTAAAATCTCTAGTTCAAAGTTTATTAAGCGTGAAGGCAAACCAGCCGATGAAGCGATTCTGGTCGGCCGTCTAATCGATCGCCCAATTCGCCCTCTCTTCCCGAAAGGCTATCGCCAAGAAGTTCAGGTGGTTACTACCGTACTTTCGATGGACCCAAACTTCCGTCCAGATATGGTTGCGATGGTGGCTGCTTCTTCGGCTCTTTTGAATGCCGGCGTACCTTTTGACGGACCAATTGCCGGTGTACGTATCGGTCGCGTGAATGGTGAATTTAAGGCCTTCCTCAGCCCAGAAGAACGCGAAGCTTCTGATCTTGATCTCGTAGTCGCTGTGAAAGATGATAAGGTGATGATGGTGGAAGCAGGTGCTAATGAGGTTTCCGAAACTGTAATTATCGATGCAATGCGTTGGGCTGTCGAAATGGTCCAGCCAGCTCTCGAACTTCAAAAAGCCTTGAAAGCCGAATTAAACGTCGTCGAAAAGCCATTTGAACTAGCCTTACCAGATCCTGCTATTCAGGAAAAAGTTGATGCTTGGACTAAGGTTCATTTTGTCGGTGAAGACGGCAAGCTCGGCACCAAAATTCGTGGCAATGTTCTCGATCGTAGACGCGCCGCTGATGAACTTCGCGCCGAAATGGATGCCGAATTTGCTCTCGAGCTTGGCCAAGGTGAAACCGATGAAGAAAAAATCGCCGATTATGAAGCCAATCTGCAATCTGCTTATCATGATGCCTTTGAATTAGCTATTCATCACGAAGTCCGCCGCGCCATCGTCGAAGAATCAGTTCGCCCGGATGGTCGCAAATTGGATGAAGTTCGTCCACTCAGCTCGCAAGTTGGTATTTTGCCACGCGTGCACGGTTCCTCTCTCTTTACCCGCGGTCTTACTCAGGCCATGAATATTGTTACTCTCGCTCCACTTTCCTATTCTCAGCTTGTCGATACCATGGAAGTTACCGATGGTACTCGTCGCTATATGCACCACTATAATGCACCAAGCTATACTGTCGGTGAAACTGGTCGTATTGGCGCCCCGGGTCGTCGTGAAATCGGCCACGGCTATCTCGCCGAACGTGCGCTTATTCCAGTGCTTCCAGATAAGGAAGAATTTCCATATGCGATTCGTTCTGTTACCGAAATTATGTCTCAAAATGGTTCTACCTCAATGGCCGCTACCTGTTCTTCTTGTCTCGCACTTATGGATGCTGGTGTGCCAATCAAGCGCCCAGTCTCCGGTGTAGCTATGGGTTTGATGCTCGACGGTAAAACTCCACATGTCCTCACTGACCTTATGGACGCCGAAGACTTTGCCGGTGATATGGACTTCAAGGTTACCGGTACCGAGAATGGTATTACTGCTCTTCAGATGGATATGAAAGTCCACGGTCTGCCAGTTTCGATTCTCGAGCAGGCGATTAGCCAATCTCATACTGGCCGTATGTTTATCTTAGAGCATTTGAAATCTATTCTTCCTGCTCCACGCGCCAAGCTTTCGGATTATGCACCACGTATTGAAAAATTAATGGTCAAGCAGGATAAAATCGGTGCTGTTATCGGTAAAGGTGGGGAAATGATTAATAAAATTACCTCCGAAACTGGTGCTCAAGTCGATATTGATGATTCTGGCTTAATTACGGTTTCCGGTACTGATGCTGCTAAAATCGAACGTGCCGTCGAATGGATCAAATCCCTCGTCGAAGAGCCAGAAGTTGGTAAAATTTACACTGGTAAGGTCGTCAATATTAAAGATTTTGGTGCCTTTGTTAATATCATGCCAGGTATCGATGGTATGCTACATATCTCCCAGATTTCTGACAAGCACGTCGAAAAAGTCGAAGATGTCTTGAAGCTAGGTGATGAGGTAAAAGTTCGCCTCGAAGCTATCGACGACAAGGGTCGTCTCTCCCTCTCGATGAAGCGTGTCGAACAATAAAGAGAATAAATAAAATAGCGCGGCTCGTCCGCGTTATTTTATTGTTAAGCATGTTCAATTGTTATAAAAATAAAATTACGGCATGAAAAAGAGCCATTATTATGGCTCTTTTTGTCTTTATTAGATTTTTACAGTTTCATTCTTATCAGTAACACAGGTAAACGGTGTATTTTGTTCATAAATGGTGTTATATGTTAAATCATGAAAAATCGCTTTTTCTTCTTCTGTTAGTTTGCTGCATTCTGGAATCTGATTCCATGGTTGTAATATTTTCCATTCGCCAGAAGGAATAGCCTTATAGAAAGTAGCAGGACCAGCACTACCGATTCCAAGAGGCTCATCAAATACCATATAAGCACCATCCTCAGTGTTTCCGTCAAAGTGGCCTAATTTACTCAATGAGCCGCGAGCTACCAGGTATTGGCCATTATTGGAAGTTTGGATATCGGTAATTGAGGCTGTGTTAAATGTGTATTGATATCTGTGCTTTGTAACTTCACTATAATACGGGGTAGTATCCATAGTTTCTTTTTTTAACTTCTCTTTAAAGATCTCCCAGTCTGCCTTAAAAGCCATCGGCTTCACGATTTCTTTCACTGTCACATTGTCTTGCTTTACATCGGTGATTTTGGTCTGTGTCGCCTCTTCGTATTTTGCGATAGAGTCATTTGCAGATTTTACCTTTTCCTTGGATTCCACAAGTTCTTCGTTTAGTTTTTTCGTATCTTTATTTTTTGAAGTGTAGACATAGGCTAGTGTAGCCATTGAAGCGATCGTAGTAATAGCAAAACAGATTGCTAGAACTTTTGAGAGGCCTGAACCACTTTTCACTGGGGTTGGTTCGCTGTGAACGTAATTATTGCCTGCGTTGAAATTATTTTCTTCCATAATGTATCCTTCATTAATTTTATATTTTATAAATCTACGAACTTATCACCTTCGCGACAGACAAAACCATTCGCTTTAGACTGATCTTTTTCACCATGGAAGACTTCCCTGATTTTTTGTGGCATCATACTACATTCTTCAGGTGCATGTCCACCAAAGCCATAATTCCAAATCCCAGTGGAAATATCTTGGTACCAGGCTTCATATGCTCCGCCCATTGATACTTTTTCGATATCCTGACCATGTTCATCTTTTTCGGTATAAATACCGGTTGCCTGTATTGCAGCAAATATGTACTTCCCGCTATTGCTTGTCCAGAAATTTCCGGATTTAATAATTGGAATAGTCCCGCGTTTAGCCTTATATGCATCTAGAAAATTATCAAACTTAAGGTCTACCGCCATCGGCTTCACAATCTCTTTCACCGTCACATTATCTTGTTTTACGTCAGTGATTTTGGTCTGCGTAGCTTCCTCATACTTTGCGATGGATTCATTTGCAGATTTCACTTTCTCTTTTGACTCTACGAGTTCTTCATTCAGCTTCTTGGTATCTTTATTCTTCGAGGTATAAACATAGGCTAGTCCACATCCTAAAGCTAAGGTAGTAATAGCAAAAAATATGGCCATAGCTTTCAATCCGCCATGACCCTGCGCTTTTGCTTCACTATGTACGGAATTTATCTCCGCATTATTCTCGAAATTAGTATCATTCATGATAACTTTTTCTCTCCTAAAAAATTTATTAATAATAGTGAAATAAAAATTATAAAAAATATAATCCTTTCTAATTATGTTTATATATGAGATTGTCAAAAAAAGCAATAAAAAACAGGATTATTTCAGCATAATCCTGTTGTAATTTTAGCTATTGGCTAACTGGTCGAATTCTTCCAGAGATTTAATCATTACGTCGCGTGGCTTATTGCCGTTAGCTGGACCAATCACCCCGATTTCTTCCAACCAAATCGCGAGGCCCGAGACGAAGCCGTGACCCTTACCGAGGTAGGTTTGCAGCATCGCAGTTGAGAATTTACCTTTCGATAAAGTAATCTCAATCGCCTTACGCACCACTGGATCAGATGGATCATATTTGCGGCCAAGTTCACCGAAGGATCCACCATCCGAAGGTCCCATTCCTTTAATCTGCACTGCCTGAGAAATTACCTCATTATTGTATTCTGGTTGTCTCTGTTCACGGAGGAAGTTGGTTAGCTTATTGATTTCATCATCCGAGGCGAAGGCACCCTGAATACGACGTGGCTTACCCATCATTTCGGTGGTCAGCATTAGCATGTCACCGTTACCGAGTAGTTTTTCTGCTCCACCCGATTCGAGCATCATACGTGAGTCGATACCGTTTAACACCTTAAAGGCGATACGGCCCGGAATGTTCGCCTTAATCAAACCGGTGACCACCTTTACTTCCGGACGCTGGGTGGCGAGCACCAAGTGAATACCGGAGGCACGACCTTTCTGGGCAATACGCACGATTAACTGTTCGAGATCTTTGCCTGCCTGCATCATCAAGTCCGCCATCTCATCGATGATAATCACGATGTAAGGCATCTTATTATTCTGTGTGGCATCTTCCGACTCCTCGCCATTTTTCTTCGCTTCTTCCGCGCGGGCCTTCATTTTTTCGTTATAGTCCTCAATTTTCTTTACGCGCTCTTCCGCGAGACAAGCATAACGACGTTCCATTTCATTCACTGCCCACTTCATCGCCGAAAGCGCCTTATCGGTCGCCGTAATAATCGGCGTCAAAAGATGCGGGATGTCATTATATTGCGCCATTTCCACCTGCTTTGGGTCCACGATAATTAATTTCATGTCACTCGGAGCATTACGATAAAGTAGGGAAGAAATCAAAATATTCGTCATCACCGACTTACCGGAACCGGTAGTACCAGCGATCAGAAGGTGAGGCATTTTCGCCAGGTTAGCAATAATGGTGTTGCCAGAAATATCCTTACCCACGGCAAAACAAAGTGCAGCCTGTTCTTTCTTCCAGTGGTCACTCTCAAGAAGACTCCTCAAGCTTACGCTTTCTTTACGTACGTTTGGAATTTCTACACCGACTAGACGAGTACCTGGGATCGGTGCCTCAATACGCACGCTCTCGGTAGCGAGATTCAGTGCCAACTCTTTATCACGCGCCGCAATTTTCGAGAGAATTACCCCCGCAGGTGGACGTATGGTATATTGGGTCACCGAAGGACCGATGTTGGCACCTTCGACCTCGACATCAATTCCGAAATCTACGAAGGTAGACTTAATGATTACTGCATTCTGCTGAATATTACCGCCATCTGGTGGAATATGTTTCTTAGAAAGAAATTCCACGCTTGGCATTTTCCAATCTGGATCAGAAGCTGCAGTCAAAGCACGTTCTGGCTCTGGCTCCGCTGGCTTTTCTGCACTTGCTTTTTTCACTTCCAGCTTAGGGGTCTTCAGCTCGGCTGCCGACATTTCGATACCATTAGCCTTAATACGAATTGGCGCATCGAGCGGAGCAACTTCACGCTCTGCCTTTCGAGCCACACGCGCATTTTCGGAATCCTCCGCCTTGCGACCAGTGCGGAAAAGATTCGCAAAATCCTTAAATACCGTCAGTGGGGAAAGTTGGAGAATAAAAATTCCCGTAATGAAAATCAGTACGATATAAATAAAGGCTGCGACCGACGGATCAAGTAACTGAGTAACTAGATGATTTAATGCATTACCAATCACGCCACCAGTCAAATTTTTCGTCCCATAAGATGGTAAATCGAAAATCCCGGCCAGCCAGAGAATCATCAGGAAAGAAGTTACCCAAATCACGGTCGGCAGACGATTGTCTTCGGTGAGAAAAATTTTCACCGCCAGATAAACCAAAATCACCGGAATCGCGTAGGTCGCATAACCGACCACGTAGAGTGACCCGCTATGAAAATCATTCAGCAGGTTGCCGCCACTGCCGAACCAGGTCATAATCAAAACGACCGAAATCACGATCATTAACAGGGCCATTACTTGGCGCCAAAATCCCCCTGGTAGTTGATGGGTTGGAGCGGGGTCTTTTGCTCTACCTCTAGACGTTCGACGTCTTCCTCGTGTTTGTTTAGCCATAAACATATTATAGCATAATTATAGGGATGAAAATCAGTTAAAAATTAAAAAAAGAGCGCCAAATTTTGCCGCTAAAAATTACAATGATTTTTATTGTGGAAAAC
>JABZKE010000181.1 GCA_015257445.1 Nanosynbacter sp.
GAAACAAACATCGCGCACAAATCGAAAACCTTGGCAAACCACTGAAAATGCGAGAAGTCTTATTTTCACTTCCGCATTCCACCGCATGTCCGCAAATTCGACAATGGTGCATTTTAGCCTCTTGGTGGTTCGCCTTCCGGCTCGTTTAGTAATTTCTTTGACTTAATTTCGTAGCGCTTACCATTAATTGGTGAAACATAATAATCTTCATTCAAAAGATTCACAAACATCGTCAAATCCTTATCATCCATCATGATAATCGCGCCGTCATCATCGGTCATCAGTTCTAACTTCATTTCATCGGCATAATCTACTAGTTGCTCTTGCGACATTTGCTCCTCGATATCCATATCTTGTAGCTTCTTCACTAGTGGTTTCTTATCCATCAAAAGCGCGTTCAAAGTCAAACCTTCCGCGAAAGATAACTTGTATTTTTCTTCAATTTCTTTTGCTTTCGCTTCCGCTAACATCTGTGACTTAAAATCATATTGAAAAAGATTTTCAAACTTCGTCTGGTTAAAAATTACTACCGATCCATCGACAAAGGCCACCTGATTATCATCTGGCATCTTCAAAGCTACTTCCGCAGAAAACGGTTCAAAACTTTCCCCATTCAATTCCCAAGAAGTTTTCGCGCTCAAAGCTGAGGCTGCGGAAATACCCTTTGCGATATAGAAAACTTTCGTACCATCGTCACCACCTGGATAAGAAAACTTCGCGATGATTCCCTTCATCTTCTTGAACTGATGCTCATTATCCGTGAAATAATCGATATCCTTGTATTCTTTTTCGATCAAATTCAGTAAACTTTCCGCCCGAATTACTTTCGAAAGATCCGTACGATAAATCACCTTATCTTCACCGTCTGATTTTTCATACTCGCGGCATTCCAGACCTTTTTCCGCGCCCGAAATCACATAAGCAATCGCCTCCCCCATAAACATCTGCTTCACTGAATTAGTTAATTTTTCAGAATAACGAATCTTAAATGGCGTGTAGTTTTTGTTGAACAAAAATAGTTCACACGACACATTATTTTTTACTTCATCAAGCTCATTCGCCCACAAAAATACATCAAAATCATTCAATTTTCGAATTTCAGAGTTCGTAATTTCAGTCTTTTCGGAAT
>JABZKE010000030.1 GCA_015257445.1 Nanosynbacter sp.
CACTTCGATCACTAATTTTTTCTCTAACTTAAAGGCGATACCACCAGTCTCACCAGCCACCAATTCATTCACATCCATTTTTTCTTTTTGTACCGAATCGACTTCCACTTCACCGATCAATTCTTTTTCGTGATACACGCGGCCCATTAAGCCTTTTTTCACCAGTCCCGTCAAAACTTCGCCGCCAGCAATAATTGCCGTGCGCTCAGTACGGAAGACCCCTTTAATCTTCATTTCACCCATTTCGGTTTCCACAATTTCGGCATCCAAAAGATTTTCCATCGAAGTTTTGGCATCATCGAGCAGTTCGTAAATAATCTTATAATTACGAATTTCCACGCCGTCACGCGCCGCCAACTTCACGATATTAGTTGGTGCATTGACGTTAAAGCCATAAACTACCGTATTGTCACCCTCGGCCATATAGATATCATTTTCCGTGATATCACCCACGCCAGAAGACACGATATTTAGCATCACTTCACCCTTCGTGTCGATCATTTTCAAAGAATCGATCACCGAAGTCACCGAACCGAGCACATCACCCTTAATAATCACATTAAAGACTTTCGCATTATCCGCATTATTCATCATACGTAGTAGATCCGAGCTCGTCACATTCGCCGAAGCACTTTCTTCCACCAAATTCTGCGCGTTAAGTAGCGCCATCTTGCGTGCTGATTTTTCATCCTTTACTTCGATAAATTTATCACCGAAATTTGGTAATTCCTTAAAACCAGTCACCGTTACCGGAGTAGAAGGTGTGGCCTTGCCCTTTGGTTTACCACGAAAATCTAGCATCGTGCGAATCTTACCATAAGCGCTACCCGCCACGATGAATTCTCCAGTTTTCAATTCTCCACCGGTCACCAAAAGATTCACCACTGAACCCTTACCAACTTCCATATGTGATTCGATCACCAAACCTTCGGAAGGAATCTGTACATCGGCTTTCAACTCCTCAATATCGGCCGTCAAAAGAATCAGATCTAGTAATTTTTCGAGGTTATCCCCACGTTTTGCCGAAATTGGCACCATCGTAATATCACCACCCCATTCTTCTGGGTTCAAGCCATGCTGTGCCAAATCTGCCATCGTGCGTGGAATATCTGCCCCTTCACGATCAATCTTATTAATCGCTACAATAATTTTTGCGTTCGCACTCTGGGCAAACTTAATCGCTTCCACCGTCTGAGGTTTTACACCGTCATCCGCCGCCACCACAATCACTACGATATCAGTAAGCATCGCACCGTGTTGACGAATTGCCGCAAAAGCTTCGTGTCCTGGCGTATCCAGAAAAGTAATCAAGCGTTCATTGTGCTTCAATTGGTAAGCTGAAATATGTTGGGTAATACCGCCCGCTTCCCCCTCCACGGTTTTCTTATGCAAAAGCGTATCAAGCAAAGTGGTTTTACCGTGGTCCACGTGACCCATCACCGCCACCACTGGTGGACGTGTCACTGCCTTGTCTGATAATTCTCTTCTCAGATCTGAAGTTTTGGTCGAAGTATTCTTACGTTCCAAGCGCACATTTTTTAGATCCAATTCTTCAATAATAATACTTGCGGTATCAAAATCTAGGCGCTGATTAATCGTCGCCACGATTCCCTGCTTAAAAAGTTCGCCAATCAAAAAAGTCACGGAAAGACCGAGCGCATTTGCTAGCTCATCTACGGTAATTGAACCCGCAATCTGAATCACCTTGTCTTGATTTTCTGCCATACTTACTCCTTACCGCCCCCAAGAGGACACATTTATCTAAATTATTTTACCATATTTTAGAGAGAGAAAAAAGCATAAACAGTTCAAAATAAGCTCAAACCGATTTTTCAGTTTGAGCTTATTTATATCTGATAACTTCCGCCTCGCAAACATCCATTACCGAAAAGAGAAACCAAAAACAAACAATATTTTATCTAGTAAATCCTGCGGCGGTCGCGGTTTCCATATTCGACGCCACGGTGGAATTTTTGCTATTCGCAATCGACTGAAGCCTTGCCTGCTCCACTCGTAAATCGTCTCGTTCTGCCTCGAGATCGGATAGCTGAGTATTCACTTCGTTAATTTTGTAATCAAAAGCGGTAGTTTGCGACTGTTCTGAGACATAAAAAAGTCCCAAAATAGCTACCATAATCGTAATCATCAAAGCCGATGAAAAACGACCAAACACATTACTCTTATATTTCACATTATTTTGGTTTCTTGAATAGCCGGAAGAAACCGCACTAGCGTAAAAATTCGTTCGGGGCAAACTCGCGGCTGTACGCGTGCTTGTCATTCTGGTGCGGACTGAATAACTGTTTTGCTTTGGTCCATTAACTGTGATTCGCATTTTTCCTCGCAAAAAATACTCGCTAAAATCTTGTCGCAAAAAAGATTTTAATTAGTATTTCTAATTATTTTTATTTTTATTTTTCTAATTGCTGTGAGTCTATCTTTTTACACAAAAAATATTCATAGACCGAAGTCCCATATTAACCGCACTACCGCATCGCTAATATGGTCTTCGGGAAGGTCATATTTTTTATATAAAACACACTCTACGATTTACTCACAACCGCATCGGGGCCTTCACCTTTAGGGAGAATTTCCCGTCATGTGGGAGCAAAAAGCTCCCAAAGTTTATCTAATTAACGAAAGTTAACTTTGATTTTTTGTGCGCGTGAGCTGTTTTTTACAATGATTTGCTTTGGCATATTGCCTCCTTTTTTTGTTTTTATTTTTATCAATGGAGCTGAAGTCGTGCTGAAAATCTAAGCTAGCTTAATTTCTTTTTGCTACTCTTAATTTCGCACTTCTCGCTCGCGGATTGATAACGAGTTCAGATTCCCCCGCAATTACTGGGTTTTTCGTCAAAATTGTTAATTTCGATTCATACCCTAGCGCACTTTCCTGCTTAAAATATTGCTTCACTAGCCGATCTTCCAAGCTATGAAAAGTAATAATCGCTACCCTACCATTTGGTTTCAAAAGTTTAGGTAATAATGGTAAAGTTTTTTCGATAATCGAAAGCTCATCATTTACAAAAATTCTTACAGCTTGAAAAACCTGTGTGGCCGGATGCTTTTTATGCCATCCATTTCCAGCGATTCGATCCGCCAATTCCTTAGTCGAAGAAAAAGGCCGACTCGTTACAATTTCCCTCGCGTGTTTTTTCGCTAGACCAATAGATTCTTCGCCATATTCTTGGAAAATTTCTACCAGTTTTTTCTCTGGAAAATGATTAATCACCGTTTCAGCTGATAATTCTTGCGTCCTATCCATGCGCATATCTAAAGGTCCATCATTTTTAAATGAAAAACCTCGATCCGAATTATCTAATTGCGGAGATGAAACTCCAAAATCTGCCAATATCATATCAAAAGTTTTTCCACACTCGATTAAGTGTTGCGCCGCACTATAAAAATCCATTTGTAAAATATCTAACTTTGATTCATCCAATGGATACTTCTCTCGAAGATATTTCACAGCATTCTCATCTCGGTCTACCAAGATGGAATCTTTATAATTCTGCGTAACCGCCAAAACCTTTCCCGCATGACCCGCATATCCCGCTGTCAAATCCAAATAAGATTCGCCCAGTTTCGGGTTTAGAGCCTCGAGAACTTCTGATAGCATTACAGGTTTGTGAAGTTCATTCATAACTACATTATAACTTATCCGAGGTTTCTCTGATGGGTTTTTGTAGTTATTTGCTTCTTGTTTGAGATCGCTCAACTAGAAATTTTAGCGTGTTTGTGTTTGTATAGTTTTTGTTATTTAAACGAAACGTTTTACCTAGCAATAAAGTATCACAGTTTTACCACTCGCGCGGCTCATAACTATGATTGTTGAGAGACTTATTGTGTAGGTTGCATATTGAGTTAATTGGGAGGTGTTTTAAGAAGTACGAATGGCTTTGATTACGCGTGACCTAAACGCGCGCCAAGACTCCTAGTTGACCGACCTCAAACATTTTTTAATGTACTTTTGTTTTTGTGGTTTTTTGTTTTATCTATCCACTGACCTAATTCTAAATTATATTTATGCTTATTGCAAGTACTTTTTCACATAATTTTTTACATTTTTTCGCAGACTTTTCCACAATTAAACCACCTTATCTATTTTTTGCACAAACCCCACCGTATATATAGAGCACGCTTCACCCCTGTTAAATCTCGTACAAATTATTTGTCGAGTTTTCCACACCTGTGTAAAACTTTTTGACGCTTCCCTGTTATTAGGATCAATCCATCAGCTTTATTCCAGCTTTTTCGCATTTTGTCTTTTTTAATTTTTATTACATAATAACCGAACGTTTCTATTTGCGAACATTGTCTTTTTATTTCAAAATATATTACTCAAAAAAATATCTCCAAAAAAACCCAACACGCCAAAAACCGAACAAACTCCCCCACCCGTTTTTTCTATCCATGACAAAAACCGAACAAGTCCCTGTACCTCAAAAAACTAATCTATTCTCCTACGCCCACTTTATTTTTTTAAAAAACTCTGCCACACTCTTCAATTATTCACCACCACAAAAAAGACTCCATCACGTGAAGTCTTTTTATAAATTTTGTATTCAACCCCCGTATGACTACTTGTAGTACGCGCGACTCTCGACTCTCACGTCCACATAAATTGGCGCGAGATTATTCGCTATCAAATAACGCTGCATCCGCTCAATATCTTCCGCCGATTCCGCTGGCGAACGGTCAATCAAGCACTTATAGTATTCCGAACGCCCCTCAAGATAAACATCCAGCTGCCTCGTCTTATCCGTCGGCAGCACCACCTTAATCATCTTTACCCCCAAATCCTTCAAATCCTGTTCCAGTAATGCCACGTATTGCTTAATTTTGTCCGTAATCAGGTTTTTATTTCCCGATTCGTCGACAATTTCCACGCTCGAAGTTAAATTCACTACCGTCGGTTTCACTTCCGTCTTTTTTGCGCCATCCCGATTAATCAGACTCACCGCGCCAAGTGTCAAACCTGCCGTACCAAGCGCCAGCGCCGTGCTCAGCCCCACGAAACGCATCGCTTTTTTACGCTTTCGCCTTTTTTCTTCCTTAATCCTCGTCGACTCCAGAATTACTTCTTCTCGCTTCGAGGCAATCGTCTTATTAATTCTCACTTTTTATCGCCTTTTTATTTTCAAAAACTATTTTACCCTGATTCTTTCAAATCCTATTCTTCAATCTTATTTCTTCAAGCCCAGCACCAATTTTGCGAGTGACTCGCTCGCATCTAATTTCGCATATTTCTTAAAATTCATCACTAATTTAGCTTGCTTTTCACTGTTTTTTAGCAAATTCAAAATCTTTTTCAATAATTTTTCTGGGGCCATCTCCATGTCGCGGTCCAAAATCATTTCCACCGCCTCATCACGCGCTAATTTTTCCGCATTTTTCACCTGGTGTCCGCCCGGCAATTTTTCAAACGGCACCAAAATCGTTGGCTTCCCCAAGCTAGCTAATTCTGCCATCGTAGTCGCCCCTGCCCGCGAGACTACAATATCCCCCGCACCTAAAATTTCATGCATCACTGGCGAAAAATTCCACATCCGAAATTCCGAAGTCAATTTACCTTTTTCCCAAGTTTCGTATTTCTTAAGATCAATCATATCCTCATAATGTTTGCGCCCCGAGACCAGTCCCACTGACGTATATTTCAAAAGTTCTGGCAAAATTTCTCGCACCGCCTGATTAATATGCATCGAACCTTGCGAGCCACCCGTTACAATCACCAAATTTCGCTCCGGATCAAACCCTAATTCTCTTTTTAGGCGCCTCTTCTTACTCTCCGCCACTTTTTCAAATTCCTTCCCCACTGGAATCCCCACGAACACATAACGTGAATCCTCTTTCTCCACCGGCGTACCCATGGCAATAATTTTCGCTTTTTTACTCAAGATACGATTCGCCAGCCCCATCGTCGCATCCGATTCGTGAATCAAATATGGAATCTTAAAAATCCCTGCCACAATTCCTACCGGCAATCCCACGAACCCGCCTTTCAAAAAAATCACATCCGGACGATTTTCCTTTCGGCTAAAACGCCATAAAGTTTGAAAAAACCCCATAGCAAATCCGAAAGCCCCCGCAATATTTCCGAACACCACATCAAAGAAGGTCTTCGCATGATTATCAAAATAATCTGACAATTTCAAACCATGGTAACGATGAAATTTTCCCGCAAAAACCTTACGCACACGCAAATATAATTTTACCCCCGTCTCTTCTTCGCCACCCCAAGCCAACTTCGCTTCATTTGCTAGCTTCACTACATTTTTATAGTATTTCGCATCGGTCCAAAATTCGATTTTACTCTTCGGCTTCATCTTCAAAATTTCCTGCACCACCGACATCGCTGGAGTAATATGTCCACCCGATCCGCCGCCTACTACTAAAATTTTCATCTTCTTCCTCCCAGTCTACTGCTTCTACTCATTCTTAAATTATTTTTAATTTCCTCATTTCGCTCATCATCTGAAATTTCCGTTC
>JABZKE010000031.1 GCA_015257445.1 Nanosynbacter sp.
GCTAATAAAATCGATGCCGCCGCCACCACCTCCCGCGTCATTGAGCGTAAACTAAAAAACGTTGAATCCTTACCAAGTAGCGAGAGCCTTAAATTGCTCGACGGACTCGACGGTCAAAACTTCGATGCCGAAGAAAATTAATTAACCTAAAAAATATAGTGCTCATCGCACTATATTTTTTCATTTCATGTCCTTAATCTGCCAAAATCAAGTTTGCGCGTTCAATCATTTCACTCGTTTCGTCAGTGCGCACTACATAAACCGGCTTAGACTCATCTTTCGAAATCAAAGTATGGCGTTCTGGCATTTCACCAGTATTCTTCTCAACATCAAGCTCAAAACCAAGATATTTCATCTTTTGAATTACTTGTCTACGCACATCATCCGATCGCTCACCAATGGTTGCGGTAAAGACCAAAGCATCCACGCCGCCCATCGAAGCAATCATCTGACTAATACAAGCCTGCAAGCGATAAATATAGAGGGAATAAGCGAACGACCCCATCTTATCACCTTCATCACGTAATTGAATTACCGTACGAAGATCATCCGAGACCCCAGATACACCAAGCAAACCACACTGCTTATTCAAGTAGCGCTCAAGTTCGACATCATCTTCAATTTTCAATGCGCGCTTCATTGCCATCGCCGCCGCCACATCCATCGAGCCAGTGCGCGTCGCCATCATTACCCCCTCAAGCGGCGTGTAGCCCATCGTCGTATCGTGAGATTTACCCTTATAAACCGCCGTAATCGAAGCTCCCGAACCAATATGGCAAACCACTACTTTCTCTGGCAAAATTTCACTTTGCTTCATATAACGTACCACCGAGCCAACCGAAAGACCATGGAAGCCCCACTTTTTAATATCAAACTTCTCAGCCAATTTTTGGTCAATACAGTAAGCCTTGGCTAGTTCTGGTCTTGAATTATGGAAATTTGAATCCGAAATTTCAATCACCGGTACTGAATCGAAGCGTTTCTTTAACTCAATAATTTCATCCATTACCACAGGCACGTGAAGCGGTGCGCGAGTTCTTGCAATCTCTAACTCTTTAAAACATTCTTTATCGACAATGTGGTCATTAGCAAAATAAGCACCCGGAGCCACTACACGTGCTAAAATCGCACTCAGCTTCGAAACGCCACCTAAAAATTCTTCCTCGATTAAAATTTTTTCCAGATTTCCCGCCACCTCTGACAGTGCCTTAAAATCTGTTGCTACTTTCTTCTTCTGGTCACCAGATTTCAAAGTGTAGACAATTTTCTTACCTTCAAATTCGAAATGTAAAGAACAAAGTTCTTTCATGCCTTTATAGAGCGCGTATTTACGAGAACTACTGCCCGGATTGGTAATTAAAATCAGTCTTTCCGATTCCATATTCTTTTTCTTCTCCTTTATCTTAGTCTATCATAAAATCAGAGATAAAACCGCAAGTCTTACACCACTCTTTAACCACAAATAATAAAAACAATACAAAAAAACACAACCCCCTACCCATTTAATCCCATTCATAAAAAATCATAAAAAATTACTGGCACTCTTGCATTTTGAGTGCTAAATATATATAATATTGCTATGTCAAAACGTGATTATTATGAAGTTTTGGGCGTTAATAAAAACGCTTCTGATGATGAAATTAAGAAAGCTTATCGCAAGCTCGCTCTCAAATATCACCCAGATCGAAATCCAGGGGATAAGGAGGCTGAAGCTAAATTTAAAGAGGCTTCCGAGGCTAACGAAGTACTCTCGGACAAACAAAAACGTGCGCGCTACGACCAATTCGGCCATGCTGGAGTAGGGAATGGCAGTGCCGGTGGCCCTAGTGGCAATCCATTTGGTGGCTATTCTTATGGTGGCCAAGAATTTAATTTTAATTTCGGTGGAGCCGACGGCTTTGATGATATCCTAAGCAACCTCTTCGGCTTCGGTGGTGGACGTACTCGCAGGAATCGTGGCTCTGATTATCGCACTACTCTGGTAATTGATTTTAAAGACGCTATTTTTGGTACTACCAAAAAGATTTCCGTCGAAGGCAATGAAATCACCCTGAAAGTTCCTACCGGTATCGACGATGGCCAAGCCATTCGCCTCCGCGGACGTGGCGGTCCTGCTCCTGAAAAAGGCGGTGAAAACGGTGATCTCTTAGTACAAATTCGCGTTCAACCACACAAAACCATTAGTCGTGAGGGGTATATTCTTCTCTCTGAACAACATATCTCAATGGTCGACGCCGCTCTTGGCACCGAAGTAGAAGTCGAAACTATCGACGGTAAAGTCACTATGAAAATCCCAGCTGGCACTCAGTCTGGCACGCCATTTAAATTATCGAAGCACGGCGTCCCAATGAATAATGGTGAACGTGGCCCACATATTATCAACATCGTAGTCGATACCCCAACTGGTTTATCTAAAAAGCAAAAAGAACTGTTAGAAGAATTCAAGACTGCCAAAAAACGCGGCTTCTGGAACTAATCTTACGACTACTCCACAGTCGCTAAGCGATATCACCCGTCTTTTCATTTAAATTAAGCACAAGTGTATTCACTTTATTGCTTGTCTTTTTACTAAAATTAAGCACGAGTATATTCACTTTAATGCTATAATTATTTACAGATGAAAGAAATCAAAAATCTTAAGCTTAAAGAATCCAAAGCAACTCATCTTTTTCTCGTTCTTATAGCCTTTCTTTTAGTTTTTATTCTTTTCAACTCCGTTCATGTCTCAGCTGACGCGCCTAAGGCCGAACTTACCGACGACCAACGCGGTGAGATTTCTATGAGCTGTAGCTCAATTAAATCTGGTCTCAAAAAACTTCAGGTTAGTGATGCTAAAATCCGCTCTCTGCTCGGTGCAAATTATCAGACAATCCTCAATTCTTACATCACCCCCTTCAACCTTCGCCTTGTCAAAAATAACCAGAACCTCGGCGACCTTTCTGACCTGCAAAGTAATTTCGTCTTGCAGAAAAACGATTTTAATTCGCTCTATATTGCCTATAGTCAACAATTCGAAAATCTTCTATCCGTAGATTGTCAAAAAAATCCTGACGATTTTTATAACCAACTCCTTACCACCAGGGAATCACGCAAAGAACTTAATCAAAAAGTTAACGAACTCACAAGTACCGCCGAGAAATATTTGAACGAGATTAACAAAATCGAAATTGATGGCGAAAATATTCGTTTTACTCCCGAAAAAACCGACGCTACCAAAGCTTCAAGCATTACTAATCCAGCCAACCAAGTGGAGGGACGATAATTATGCCAAAAATGTCCTCCGGTGGTCGCAATCTTATACGCTTAGGCTTAATCGCAACCATAATCACCATTCTTACCACCACCATCTCTTTAGTTATCTATCACAATAGTGGCGACATTTATCTAGATCGCTCCCGCCCAGGTTTTTTACCAGAGAAACACGAAGTCAAACATGAAGACCAACCTGAAAAAACTTATTCTTTCCCAGAATCCGGCAATCTCGACTCCAAAACTCTTGAAGAATTCCGCGAAAATTTCAAAAAGACTCTCGAAGATACCAAAAATCTTAAAGATCCATTTTCCGCCGATAATCTATCCGATGATTTTGTTGGTTTGAAATCGCCCAATAAATAACCAGCACCACTCAACCTACACCCATCGCTCACTAAGAGTCAGTTACCTATGTTTTAGCACTTTTCAAAATGCTATTTTCATGTTATAATACAGCGATAATTATTAAGTGGGAATAATCTATATGAAACAATCTAATATTAAACTTATCGGTGAATTCTGCCTAGTTTCAATCTTTGCAGATGGCCATAATTTTCTAGATATTCCTGCCAAAATCGACTCCGGAGCCGACAGTAGCTCTCTTCATATCAACAGTGCTAAAGTCAACGAAAATGGTGATTTAGTAATAAGCCTTCCTAGTTTTTATCAACATAAAACTTCTCCAAGGGAATTAAAGCGCGATTATGCTCATCCAGACTACACACCCACTAAAGTCACTGAAAAGATTAAAAAGTCTAAAACTTCAAAAACTATCATTATTCCCAAAGGAAAATATCGCGATATTACCATTGTTAGCTCTAATGGGCACGGTCAAAAACGTTACAAAACCAACCTAAAGATTAGCATCAACGGGTCCGAATTTGAAACTTCGTTTACCCTTAGCAGTCGTCATAAAAACCGCTACCCAATATTACTTGGTAAGCATGCCCTAAAAGGACGGTACCTAGTTGACGTTTCAAAATCCTATATCAACCAAACCAAAGAAAATCTTAATCAACTAATCAGCAAGGAAGACTAAAATGAAAATCGCCATTCTCTCCAACGGACCAAAGAACTACTCCACCACCCGTCTCTACGAAGAAGCTATCAAGCGTGGCCATGAGGTCGACATCATTAAGTATAAAAATTGTTATCTTTCACTCTCCGAAAATAATCCCGTAGTTTACTATAACGGAGAAGCACTTCCTCACTACGACGCAATTTTACCTCGTATCGCCAATGGTCTCACCCGTTACGGCTGCGCCGTAGTTCGCCAATTTGAAATGAGCAACACTTGGACACTTTCTAGTTCGATCTCAATCACTCGTGTCCGCGACAAGCTTCGTTCTGCTCAAATTTTCGCCAAAGCTGGCATTGCTTCACCAAAAACCTTAGTCTCACGCAACACTGCAGACATTGATGACCTTCTTGAACAAATCGGTCTTCCAGCTATCATCAAGCTTGCTACCGGTACACATGGTAATGGTGTAGTTCTAGCCGAAACCAAGAAAGCTGCCCGCTCTGCCTTGCAGGCTTTCTACCTCTATAACGAAGATGGTACCAACATTCTTATTCAAGAATACATAAAAGAATCTGCTGGCACCGATATTCGTGCTTTTGTGGTCGGCTCAAAGGTTGTTGCCTCAATGAAGCGTCAATCTCTTGATGATGACTTCCGCTCCAATCTCCATAAAGGTGGCATTGGCACTGCTATTAAACTTACTCCAGAAGAAGAAAAGCTCGCAATTAAAGCCGCCAAAGTCATGGGCCTCCATGTTGCCGGTGTTGACCTCATGCGCTCCGCTCGTGGTCCATTAATCCTCGAGGTTAATGCTTCGCCAGGATTTGGTATTGAAAAAGCTACCAACCGCAACGTCGCTCTACCAATCATCAAATATATTGAACATAATGCAAAAGGCCGCACTCTTAAAGATAAGGTTGGCATCTAAGCTAAGATCTCTAAACCAAAATACCTAACCCAATCTGACGCCTCTAGGTGTCAGATTTTTATATCTCTTTCAGCCCAGAACAAGTTATCATATAGTATAATTAACTTATGATTATTTTACTTTTAATCGTCTTGCTCTTTATTCTATTCTCTATGCTTAGACGACATATTGGCATTGCCCTACTTGCCACTATCGCCGGTAACACCATTTATAGCACCTTCGGCAACGATCTAACCGAATTATTTGCTAAATTTCTAAACGGCATCCCAGAAAATACAATTTCCAGCACTATCTACATCTCCCTAGTTTTTCTCTTTCCGTTGATTCTTTATTTCAAATCCAACAAAGACAGTCTTTTTGGTATTTTACGTTTTCTCGAGAGCTTGATTTACGCCGTTCTTCTGGTCTCCATTTGTGCCGCCAAGATCAATCTCCTTATACCATTCGATGATATAAGTATCCAACTTCTGAACTTCATCGCCATCGTGCGCCCTTCGCTCCTGCTTTTTGCCATCATTGTAGCCTACCTCGATATTCTTCTCAGCAAATCGAATTAATCCAAAAACTATTAGCCAAATTAAAAAGTACCACCATTTTTTCTTAGGCAATTCTAGGATAAAGGACTCTTGCTCCGCTAAAGTATTTATCATAAATGCATGGATTTTTAATGGCCAAATCAATATTTTCTCTAAGCTAATCCCAAATATTACCAAATCACCGAATACCGAAATCAATCCTACTGACCCCATTACAATAGGTAAACTTGGCAATAATATGATATTCGCTAAAATCGAGAGCCACGTAAACTTTCCAAAGCAATATAAACTAATTGGTAAAGTCACTACGGAGATTACAATTGATGAGATTAAAGATTTTGCTAAAAATCCCGGCCTTCGATAAAGATCCTTCAAATCATCCTTTGTCGCATAGAGATAACTTGTAGCTAACGGCGCTATTTTTACTATGGCAAAATAGGCTAACACCGAAAGCCAGAAACCAATTTGATTTACAAATTCTGGTCGAATTATTAAGCAGACACTTACTATGATCACCATAACTCGATAAACCGAAACATTTCGGCCAAAGTATTTAATCGTCATCATCAAAACCAATCCGACTAATGCACGCAAAATTGACGGGCCAACACCAATCATCATTGCGTAGATGAAGCAAAATATTAGTACAAAATAAGTTTTACTAATGATTGAAAAATGCTTAAAAATTAGACTTAAGACTCCAGCAATTATTGCGAGGTGGGTTCCAGAAACC
>JABZKE010000032.1 GCA_015257445.1 Nanosynbacter sp.
ATATATGATTAGCCAAAATCACAACCACAGAACCTCACGGGGGGGGGTGGTTTAGCTGGGAATTAAAAATTCTCGGATTGTTTTTGGGCTTAATTTCTTTTTCAAATATTATTCTAAGCATCAATACTTCCGCTCTCTTCGTTCCGACGCTTTCGGCTTCCGTAGATCAAGTGAATTTACAGGTGAACGGGAACCAGGTCATAAATTCTACAAATAAAACTACAGAGATTCCATTTAATTTCACCGTGAACACTAATAATCGCACTGGCTATACGGCGACTTTGAGTTCTGAAACAGAAAATACCGCGCTAACTAATGCAACTTCTACCGCTGGTGCGAAAATTGACTCGATTAGTACTGATTTGTCTTTAAGTAATCTACCAAATAATACTTGGGGCTATAAATTTAGTAATTCTACGAATTATGCGCCAATTCCAGCTTGGTCTACACCAGCCCAAATTCTCCAAACTACAGGAAAAACCAATGGCAATGAATCAAACCAGCTGAGTATCGGTATGAAGTTAGCCGACAATCTAGAGTCGGGGAATTATACGAACAAGCTGATTTTATCTTTTGTTTCAAATCCATATCAAATGTGCGCCATAATGACGAACGGCCCGGATTTTAATGCAAAAATTCGAAAATTATCAGGTGAAAGTGAGAATTCTATAAATAATGGTTTTAATAATGTTATTTATAAGATTGAGAGATCGAATATTATTGATCAAAGCAAAAATTTAATCAGTGTCGATGAACCGGATTCGGATTATCAGATTTTTGCATGGTTTGATAATGATACTAAGACTATAAAATATTATTCAGAAGGACAAAAAATATTTTTGAATAGTAATAGTAGTAAGGCATTTATTGGGCTTAAAGAACTACATGAATTGGATGTGTCGAATTTTGATACTAGCAATGTGAATGATATGTCTCGCATGTTTGCTTATTTAGAAAACATAGAAGATTTGGATTTGTCTAATTTTAAGGTGAAAAATGTAAAAAATATGGAATATATGTTCATAGGGATGACAAAAATTCGGAATTTAAATCTCGATTGGGAAAATGAAAGTGATGTGAGCAATACGCGTGGTATGTTCTCTGGATTAAAATCAATTAGATCACTAAATTTAACTAAATTTGATACTAGGAATGTTACTAATATGAGTGCTATGTTTGAAAATATGAGTAGTTTAGAGAGTATCCAGTTTGGTGAGAAATTTATCACAAAGAATGTAACTACTATGGGTGGAATGTTTAGTAACGACGTAGAATTAAAGACATTGGACTTATTCAGATTTGACACGAGTAATGTAATAAATATGGAATATATGTTTTCTCATGCATCTAAACTTACTACTCTTAATCTCTCTAACTTTAATACCTCTAAGGTAACAAATATGAGTAATATGTTTTCTCGTATGTACAGTCTCACTGGCCTCAATATATCCAGCTTCGATACTTCTAAGGTGACAGATATGAACCATATGTTTTCTGAGGCATCCAAACTTATTAGTCTCGATCTCTCCAACTTCAATACATCCCAGGTAACAAATATGAGCAATATGTTCTCCTATATGCATAGTCTTACTAGTCTTAACCTCTCTAATTTTAATACTCACCAGGTAGTAAATATGAGCTATATGTTTTGTTATACGCTTAGTCTCACCGCTCTTAATCTCTCCAACTTCAATACTTCCAATGTAACAGATATGAGTTATATGTTTTATATTATGCCTAATCTTACTAGTCTTAATCTTTCCGGATTTGATACTTCTAGAGTGGCGAATATGGACCGTATCTTCTCAAATTCAGATGGGTATGAATATGATGACAAGCTTGAAAAAATATATGTGAACAATGATTTCGATATATCCAAACTAACAGACTATTCTGGAATGTTTAAAAATCGTAAAAAGCTTCGTGGCGGTGCCGGTTCTTTCCTCGCAGACCCATCCACTGCAGATAAACCCTGGCTTCGTATCGACGATCCCGCTCATGGCCGCCCAGGCTATTTCACCCGAAAACCATAAATCAATGAAAAAGAGAATGTTGCATACCTCTTTTGATTTTTAAAAAAAGAATGTCGTCTTGCCTTTTGAGGACATAGGCTTGGGCAAGCGCCCTTGAGCGGTCCGATAAAAGGCATGCGACATTCTTCCTGCTTATGCTGTATTTTTCCATCAAAATATATTAAAATATATCTAATATGTTCTGTGATACGGCAAAAGTGAGTTTGAAAGCTGGAAAAGGTGGCGATGGCGCCGTCTCTTTTCGCCGTGAAATTTACATCAATAAGGGTGGCCCAGATGGTGGTAACGGTGGTAAGGGTGGCTCGATTATTTTTCAAGCTGATAAAGACACGAACACTCTAATTGATTTTCGTTTCAATCCAATTCTCACCGCGCCAGATGGTGGCAATGGTTCCGGAACGCGTAGTAATGGCCGATCAGGGAAGAATCTTATTGTCGAAGTGCCAGTCGGCACCGTCGTAAAACGTGATGGTCGGGTTATTGCCGATCTCACTGAAGATGGTATGCAGGCGGTCATCGCTAAAGGTGGCGATGGTGGTTTTGGTAACGCTCACTTTAAGTCCAGCGTGCGCCAAACTCCAGTGATTGCCGAAGTCGGTGAACCGGGTGAGGCCTTTGAGGCGGAAATTGAACTAAAACTTCTTGCTGATGTGGGTCTCGTGGGTCTTCCAAATGCTGGTAAATCTACCTTTCTTGCTAGCGTCACCAATGCAAAGCCAGAAATTGCTGATTATGCTTTTACTACACTCACTCCTAATCTCGGTGTAGCTACTATCGATCGCCATGACCTCTTGATTGCAGATATCCCAGGTCTTATTGAAGGCGCTAGTGATGGCCGTGGTCTCGGTCATGACTTTTTGCGTCACGTTGACCGCACTGCTGTTTTGCTCCATCTTATCGATGTTTATCAAGATGATGCCGATCAAGCTTACTCGACGATCCGTGGTGAATTGGAAAAATATTCTGATCTCAAATCTCGTACCGAAATCGTCGCCCTGACTAAATGCGAAGGTCTCGACGATGAAATTATTGAAATGCAAAAACAAGCAATTCTCGAAATCAATCCAGAGGCTAAAATTTTTGCCATTTCTTCCGTAGCTAAGAAAAACCTCGACGACCTACTTCGCGCTCTGCTCTTAGCTGTGAAAGAGAATCAAAAACAGCAGGAAATTACCGCCGAGCAAATTGGTGCTAAACCAGTTGAATTTAAAACTGCTGTTATTTCACATCATGAATCAGAAATCCCAACTATCTCGCTCAGTCATCATGAACTGAAAAAAGCTTGGCAGGTCACTCAGGATGAAAAAGGTGTCTATCATGTTACTGGTGAAAAGATTGAAAAATTTGCTCGTCGTACCGATCTTTCGAATTACGCTTCGGTCAACCGCTTGCGTGATATTATGAAAAAACTCGGCATTCGTGCTGAACTTACTACTCGCGGCGCGAAAGTGGACTCGATTATTGAAATTTCCGGTAAGCACTTCACGCTCGTAGAAGATTACTAAACCCATGAAAAATATCCTCTCGCGAGGATATTTTTGCTGATGCGCGCCCACCCTAGGGCACATTGGTTTGTTTTAATCCGTATTTTTGTTTTTAATGAAATCTCCACACTCCACTAATTGCATAATGGAACCCTGTGAAGCGTATCAGCTTATGTTTATCATATCGGTTACGCTCCCTAATGTCAAGAGAAAAACATAAGAATTTAGTCACCCGCGCGAAAATTGCAAAAATTACCGTTACGGTAGTTGGATTTTGGATTACAAAAAGGACGGCAGTAGTTGTTTTTTTTTGAATCTGAAAAAGGCCAGCAAAGCTGACCTTTTAAAAATAAATTAGTTGGTTAAAACTATGGCAACTTAAGATTTTTCGGCCGCACGAAGTTTCTTTAGAGACCTTCCGACAGATTTTTCTTCGTCGATCAAATCGCTTAGCTCCTGCTGCGCCTTATTAAGCTCAACCTCCGCTTCCTCTTTAGCTTGTGTCAACTCGGCATACTTTTCCCGGTAATCTTCCATGTTCGTGTCGAAAAGATCAAGAGTCCGCTTTAGCTGATTAAGTTCCTCGTATCGCGGTTTTTGCCGCTCTTCGTAAATTTCCGCTTCTACATTCATCCGGTCTATCACCAATTCGGATTGGTTAGATAGATTTTTGCTGAGTCGCGCCTCCAGCTCATTTAAAATTTTTGAACACGGACTAATCTCTCCGGTCGGACCAGGTGTACTGATTACACCTAGGTCATCTCTCAGATATTTAACCAGATCAGTTAGGAATACGTTTTCTTCCTTGAGGTTTTCGTTCATAGCTTTGGCTGCACCATTCGATTCTAGTAGCATTTCTAGATGCTGTGGATTGTAAAAACCGTTATTAGATGCCTTGCCTGACATGCGATTAACCTCTTCGCGCACCTTTGACTGCTCCTCTGTTAAAAAGCTAATCTTAGAGGATAAATTTTGATAATCCTCCATGAGTGCATTGAATTTTTGCGTAGCCATAAGACATGCATTCCGCCTCGGTTCCATTTCTTCCTGTAAGGCATTTTGACGAGCTTCCAGTTCTTTGATCTTCATACTATTAGTCATAACTATTAAAACATCCTGCTTCTTTGACATTTAGTACCCACCTTTCTAAAATGATACGATTTACAATAGTTTCATGTTTAGCTGACTAAAAACTTAAAATTCGGTAACTCTAGTTCAAGCATTTGTTTAATTCTGCGTACGCGGTAGCTATGGCTTTAAAAGTGTTTCTCACCGCTTCTGCTTCATTATGTAGCTCTTGGAATTTTTCTGAAGCCACATTAGTTGCATTGATTAAATCAAGATGTTTCTTGGATAGCTCGCAAAGCGGAGAAATTCGAGACTTTGTCATCTCTCTTTGATGACCAGCATCGATATTGATTTTCTCTTCCTTCAGTTCTTCAAGTTTTTTCTCCAATGTTTCACGTTCAGATTTTAAAGCATTGGTTTTACCGAAATCATGCCTATTTTCGTAATCTATTGTGGAATCAATGAACTTTAATCTGCGAGTAAGTCTCGAAATCTCATCTTCGATTTGATCCGAACGCTGTTCGTAATCGAGTTGTTCGATGAGTCGTTCCTGCAAGGAATTTTGATTTTGCTTCTTCAATTCCAGCAGAGTTGAAAAACAAGTTCGTTCGGCCTCTTCGGCGTTTTGGAAATCTTGGTAGGCTGTTTTTGATAATTCTTCCAATTCCGCTTGCCTCGTTTCCAATTCATCCCCCAGAGGTCTTAGTTTTTCTTGCAACGCTTTAATTCGTTGATTTGCATCTGACATTTTACACCAACCTTTCTGTGAAAGAACTAACCGCATTCACGGCTCCAACAGATATATTATGCCATGAAAAGCGATATTTGTAAATGTGGTATAATGGATTTATGTCTAAGGTTAAATTTACCATTATTTCGTTATTTTCCGATGCGCTCGATCCGTACCTGAACTCTTCCATGATGTGGAAAGCTAAGGAAAAGGGGATCGCGGAATTTGATTTTGTGGATTTGCGTGAATTTGGCCTTGGTGCACATAAATCTGTCGATGATACGCCTTACGGTGGTGGCGACGGCATGCTCTTAATGTGTGAGCCGGTTTTTAATGCCATTGAAAGCGTGAAGAAAAATAGTCCGAATGCCAAAGTAATTCTGCCAACTCCAGCTGGCCAAACTTGGCATCAGGGAATCGTCCGTAATTTTGTCGAACGTATTAATAATGGTGAAGAGGATCACTATATTATTCTTTGTCCACATTATGAAGGCTATGATGAACGCATTTTAACTATCGTTGATTATAAGATTTCGCTCGGTCATTTCGTCTTGACTGGTGGCGAATTGCCGGCGCTGATTGTGATTGATAGTATTGTACGATTACTTCCAGGGGTGCTTGGTGGTGAAAACTCTGCTATTATTGAGAGTTTTTCAGAAGAGAATACCATTGAGTATCCACAATACACTAAGCCAGCCGATTTTCGCGGTATGCAAGTTCCAGAGGTGCTACTTTCTGGTCACCACGCCAAGATTGCTGAATGGCGCAAAGCTCATAGTCGCCCAGTCGACCAGGGCAATCTTTAATGCAATTAAACTCGAGTCTAGGTGAGATTAAAGGCGTCGGTCCTAAAACTGCCGAAGCCCTCGCCGCTCGTGGCTTTCAAACTTTTAAAGATTTACTTTATTATTTTCCGCGCAAATATGAAGATTATGCGGCCTACACCAAGATTTCCGAAATTCGCCCCGGCAAGGTGGTAGTAAGAGGAAAAATTCGTGGCTTGCGTAACATTCATACTCGTCGCCGTAATTTCACCATTACTCAGGGTGAGATTTTTGATGAGACAGGAGCGCTTCGCGTGGTTTGGTATAATCAAGCCTATCGTATCAAAAATTTTAAAGAAGACACGGAATATTATTTTACCGGTG